>JAFQPD010000126.1 GCA_017411945.1 Mailhella sp. | reverse complement strand
GAGGTAGGAGAAGGCTTCGTCGTGGCTGTTCAGGTTGGGGGCGAAGCCGCCTTCGTCGCCCACGGAGGTGACGTGGCCGTCGGCGTGCAGGATGGTCTTCAGGGTGTGGAAGATCTCAGCACCCATGCGCAGGGCGTCGGCAAAGGTCTTGGCGCCGATGGGCATGATCATGAATTCCTGGATGTCCAGGTTGTTGGGGGCGTGTTCGCCGCCGTTGATGACGTTCATCATGGGGGCGGGCAGGATCTTGGCATTCACGCCGCCAAGGTACTGGTACAGGGGCAGGCCGAGGTATTCGGCGGCGGCGCGGGCCACGGCCATGGAAACGCCGAGCATGGCGTTGGCGCCGAGGCGGGACTTGTTGTCGGTGCCGTCGAGGTCGATGAGGGTGTTGTCCACCTGCACCTGACGCAGGGCGTCGAGGCCGATGATGGCTTCGGCGATCTCGCCGTTCACATGCTCCACGGCGAGGGTCACGCCCTTGCCCTTATAACGCTTCTTGTCGCCGTCGCGCAGTTCGAGGGCTTCGCGGCTGCCGGTGGAAGCGCCGGAGGGCACAGCGGCGCGGCCGACGTGACCGGATTCGAGGCTGACTTCCACTTCGACAGTGGGATTGCCGCGGGAGTCGAGGATCTCGCGGGCCCAGACGGAGGCGATAGTGCTGCTGTTCATGGGAAAGCTCCTTGGTATGCCGGGCTAGGCCCGGGTAAGAGAATATTTTTTACTTGGTCATGCGGGCCTTGCGTTCGTTCCAGACGAGGCGCAGGCCTTCGGGGATAAGGTCGGGGCGTATGGCGTCGAAGGCGCGGCATATGCCGGAAAGGTCCTGAGCTATGCCTCCGGTGCCTACCACGAAGACCGGGCCGGGGAGCTGGGCCTTGAGGCGTTCACAGAGGCCTTCGGCCATGGCAGAGAAGCCGAAGAGGAAGCCGTGGTTCATGCTGGTGGCCGTGTTGCGGCCTATGATGGCATTGGTTTCCGTTACATCCAGAGAGATCCGGGGCAGCTTTGCGGTATTGGCCGCAAGGGCGTTGCGCGAGGAAAAAAGCCCGGGGCAGATGAGGCCTCCGAGGTAGGTGCGGCCGCTCACGCAGTCGAAGGTGGTGGCGGTGCCGAAATCCACGGAAATGAGAGACTTCGGTTCCGGGAAGAGCTGGCGCGCGGCGTAGGCGGCGAGAAGGCGGTCCGCCCCCACTTCCTGAGGCTGGTCGTAGCCGTTCACCATGTCCAGCTCGAAGTCGCCGGGGAAGGCGAGGGGAGCCGTGCCGAGGTATTTGCGGCAGGCATCGCGGAAAAGGCTGTACACGTCCGGCACCACGGAGCACACGGCGCAGGCGTCTATGTCCTCCGGCTTCAGGCCGCGCAGGGCGAGGAGCTGGAGCAGTGCGAGGCCGAGGCTGTCCGGCGTATGCTGGGCGCGCGTGGGCAGGGTATAGGAAGCCTCCAGAGCATCGGGCGTGGCGAAGACCAGCTTTATGCAGGTGTTGCCGATATCGACAAGAAGGAGGTTTTCGGACATATGCTCACCGCCTTTGGTAGTGGAAGTAAAAAGTTTAGCCTTTCTTGCCCCGATTCGCAACGGCTTTAAATTTGCCTCTTCGCGCGGACCACAAGGCGTTCCATTCCGGATTTTTGCCCCCTGTGTTCCTGCTCGAACAATTTCGAGCCATTTCAAAATTAGTACTCTGGAAACTTTGTGAATAAAAGAACGCATCATTCTCGGGCGGAGCTGCTGATGGATAGCGGACGTTTTTCTTTTTCTCGAAAAAAGGGAGTTCATATCTTTTTCTGTGATTGTGGGCAGATATTTCTAAATTGGTTAAACAGTCAGCAAAAAGGGGGGAGAATTGATTGTTTAAACAGTTCAACGAACGCCGACTTTTATTGTGATTTTTAATTTTATCAAAAAAATCAGCAAAAATCTTGAGATTTTACAAGGCTCCTCTATACTGTCCGCATTCTATGCTCCGTATCGAGTACGAGGAGGGAATTGTGGGAAAACTCGTATATGGCATGATGGGGGTCCTTCTTGCCCTGTCTATAGGCGGCTATCTTGTCCCGCAGGAAAAAGAAGTCCTGCCGGGCAGGGTGCTCATGCCCAATGTTGGCGGTCGCGTGGTCTTCGACCATAAGACCCATATGGAAAAGTACGGCCTGACCTGCGCTCAGTGCCATCATGAAGCCTTTGCCCCGGAAAAGGCCGATAGCTGCAACGCCTGCCACGACAGGACCATGACTTCCTTCAAGGTGTCCTGCAAATCCTGCCACGGCGTGGATTTCGGCGGCGACTTCAAGACTGCGCACCAGAGCATGAGCAAGGACAAGCTCGTCTGCGCTACCTGCCACCATGTTTCCGCAGTTACACTGAAAGAATGGAATCGCGAAGCCCATGCCAGCTATGTGGACAGCGACTACTTCGAAGCCAAAGCCGCAGAGGCCGCAAAGGCCGGGCTCTCCGCCAAGGACGTGGGCCATGCCCAGTGCGTGGACTGCCACCGCCGCGAGATAAAGGGCGATTCCAAGAATTGCCTCGTCTGCCACGATACCGTGGATGCCCGTGAGCAGTTCATGGCAGGAAAGAATATCGACAAGGCCTTCGTTGCCTGCGCCGACTGCCATACTCAGGAGCCTAAGAAGCTCGTTCCGAACAGCATGGCCGCCTACCACGGGCAGTGCATCGGCTGCCATAAGGAAAAGGGCGGACCTGTGGACGCCTGCGCCCAGTGTCACATGAAGTAAGGCGGAACCCCCATGAAGAGAAGATTCAACATACTCAGCGACCCTCGCTTCCGCCTCGTCTACGGCGACGTACGGAACTTCCGTGAAGGCTTCAAGCCCAGAAAACTGCGCCTGAACCGCGAGCAGTTCGAACTGCTTCCCGATATCAAGAAGAAAACGCAGGTCTATCCCGGCATGCTCCTTGCCGAACACCCTTCCCTTGAGAAGGGCGACCTGCACGCTCCGGTGTACGGCGTCATTTCCGACATCAACGTGCGAAGCATCTTCATCGACGTTTTGGAAGATTCCGCCGTCGACGCTTCCGCCTTCCCTGCTGTGGAGCGGGTGGAGCTTCTCAACAGCGACCTGCGCGGCGAAGACCTTGTTCTTGCCGTGAAGAAGCTTGGCGTGAATACCCGTTCCCTCGGCCAGAGAGCCAGAACGCTCGTCATCAACGGCCTGAACCCTGAGCCCGGAATCACCTGGGCCGAAGCCATGCTCATCGGCTATGCGGATGAGATAAAGGCCGGCATCGAGCTCATGCGCCGCTTTGGCCGCGCGGATGAGATCATCCTTGCCGTGCCCAAGGGGGCCGTGGTGCATGTGGACGGCATCCGCACCGTTGAGGTCGAGCCGGAATATCCCAACAGCATATCCGAACTGCTCATCAAGCAGATCACGAAGAAAGAGAACCCCGAAGGCTGGGCCTCTGTGGGCATCCATAACGTGTGGAGCCTCGGCCATGTGGCCCTCACCGGCCTTCCCCTCATGGATACTGTCATCACCGTGAGCGTGGAAGATCACTGGGCCAACTACGTCGTGACCAACGGCAGTATCGTGGGCGACCTTATCGAGTACACCGGCGAACCCCTGAAGAACGGCGACACCATCCTGCGAGGCGGCCCCCTGCGCGGCGAAAGCCTCGACCAGCTCGACCGAAGCATTACCAAGGGCACGCAGGGCTTCTTCGTTGTCCGCAAGGGAACGATCCCCCCTATGGAAGGCGACAGCATCTGTGTGAACTGCGGCGCCTGCATGCTGGTATGCCCTACCCGTATCGACCCGCGCATGCTCAGCCGCTACGCTGAATTCAACAAGTACGACATGTCCCGCAAGGAGAACTTCCACCTCTGTGTGGACTGCGGCCTCTGCAGTTATGTGTGCATAGCCCGCCGCCCCGTGCTCCAGTACATCCGTCTTGCCGTGAACAAGCTGCGTCAGGAAGAGGCCATGGCCAAGCTCACCCCCGTGGTCCCTGTCAGCAAGGACTGAGGCCGGGCACTCCCCTCCTATAAGAATAAAAGCTCTCAACGAGAACTGTCATGAGCAAATCTGCCAATAAAGATATCATGGTCGCCATCAGCGTGCCGCCGTTCTGGCATTGCGGGCGCACCATACGCGGCAACAGCATCTATACGCTGATCGCTCTCGCTCCGGCCATGCTGGCGGCCTTCGCCATGTGGGGCCTTCCCGCCATACGCGTGGTCGCGCTTTCCGTGTTCACCGCCATGGCCTGCGAATTCCTCTGCCAGAAGGCCATGGGCCAGAAGCCTTCCCAGCATGACGGAACTGCCGCCGTGCTCGGTGTGCTCTTTGCCTTCCTTCTGCCTGCCGCCGCTCCGTGGTGGCTGGTCGTCATCGGCGTGGGCTGTGCCATGTGCCTTGGCCGCATGGCCTTCGGCGGCTACGGCACTAACCCCGTGAGTGCCGTGCTCGTGGGCTGGGCTCTGGTCTTCGTGTCCTTCCCCACATACATGGACGCGACTTCCACCATTCTGGCGACTGACCTCTTCGACCCGCTGCTCCGCCTCAAGCAGTTCGGTGCGGCCGACGTGGCCGGCATCTCCTGCACCGACCTCCTTCTGGGCCTCCAGCTCGGCGGCCTCGGCGCTGTCTACGCCGGCCTGCTTTTCCTTGGCGGCCTGTTCATCATCTTCCGCGGCGTCATCCGCTGGGAGGTGCCGCTCACCTTCCTGATCGGCGTGGCCGTGACGGCCTTCTGCTTCCAGATGGCTGATCCTGCCCGCTATGCCGGTCCTCTTTTCCACCTGCTCAGCGGCTCTACCATGCTTGCGGCCTTCTTCCTCGCCACTGAGGATTCCTGTTCCCCGCATCGCCGCCTGCCCATGTGCCTCTATGGCCTTACCGGCGGCGCGCTGGTGGTCATCATCCGCATCTTCGGCATGTACACCGACGGCGCACCCTTCGCCGTGATGCTCATCAACCTGCTCGCTCCCATGTTCGGCCTTGTCGTGACCAGGCCCTTCGGCTGGAAGAAGGGGGATAAGTGATGAAAAGCATGATACAGATGATAGCCGTGCTGTCCCTGCTGTGCGGCCTCGCCGGCTTCAGCCTTTCCTACCTTAAGATGAGCACTGCCACCCAGATCGAGAGCCAGGTGCTCACCTTCGTGCAGGGCCCTGCCATACTCTCGGTGTTCAAAGGTTCCGACAATTCCCCCATCGAAGATCGCAAGGCATTCACCCTTAAGGACGGCCGCAAGGTCAACGTCTTCCCTGCCATGAAGGGCGGCAAGCTCTACGGCGTGGCCATCGAGGCCTTCGGCAAGGGCTACGGCGGCGACATAGGCGTGGCTGTGGGCTTCAACATCCATCAGGATACCCTTGCCGGCATAGGCATGACCACCATGAAGGAGACCGCCGGCATTGGTACGCGCCTCTCTGAACCCGACTTCCTGAACCAGTTCCCCGACAAGAAGCTCCCTGTGAAGCTCAAGGCCGACGGCGGCGAGATAGACGCCATTTCCGGCGCGACCGTTTCCAGCGTGGGCGCCATGCTGGCCGTTTCCAACGCCGTGGCCATCTATCAGGAAATCAAGCCTCTCCTGCTGGAGACGTGGAAGTAAAGGAGTTCACATGCAGCGCTTTATTCAGGAACTGACCAAGGGCCTGTGGAGAGAGATCCCTCCGTTCCGCGTCATGCTGGGCCTCTGCCCCGTGCTTGCGGTGACGAAGAACGCTTCCAACGGCCTCGGCATGGGCATAGCCGTGCTCTTCGTTCTCGTGCTTTCCAATGCCATCATTTCTTCGGTTCGAAACTTCATCCCCAAGAAAGTCCGCATCGCCTGCTTCATCACCATTTCCGCCACGCTGGTGGTGGCCGTGGAACTGCTCATGCAGGCCTACGTTTACCCGCTTTATCTGCAATTGGGCATCTTCGTGCCGCTCATCGTGGTGAACTGCATCATCCTCGGCCGGGCGGAAGCCTTCGCCTCCAAGAACCCTGTGCATCTCGCCATTGCCGACGGCATAGGCATGGGCCTTGGCTTCACCATGTCGCTGACTTTCCTCGGCGCCATCCGTGAGCTCCTTGGGGCTGGCACCCTGTTCGGAAAGTTCATCATGTGGGAAGGCTTCGAACCTTTCACTATCATGGTCGAAGCTCCCGGCGCGTTCATCTGCCTTGGCCTCATCCTCGCCCTGATGAACTTCATGACCCACTGGCAGATCAAGAGAAGGAACGAATCCACTCCCTTCGTCCTCCTCCATGCCTCTCAGATGCCGAGCTGCGGCGGGGCCTGCCCCGGCTGTTCCAGCGGCCAGAACAAGGGCTGAGCCTCGGGCCCGGCTAAGAAGCAAAGGAATACAGGAGAACGCTCATGAGTGTCTTCGAAGTGTTTGTTTCCGCTATATTCGTCAACAACATCGTTCTGTCTCAGAACCTTGGCCAGTGCCCCTATGTGGGCTGCTCCAAAGAGAAGGGCGTGGCCATAGGCATGGGCTCGGCCGTTATCTTCGTCACGGTCATGGCCACGATGTTCACCTGGATGGCCCAGAAGTACCTGCTCGACCCCTTCGAACTCGGCTACCTCCAGACTCTGGCCTTCATCCTCATCATCGCCGCTCTGGTTCAGTTCGTGGAAATGTTCCTCAAGAAGGCCATTCCCCCGCTGTACGCCTCGCTGGGCATCTTCCTGCCCCTCATCACCACCAACTGCTGCGTGATGGGCGTCACCCTTATGGTGCAGCGCGATGAGCTTGGCCTCATGGACTCCCTCATCTACGCCTTTGCCACGGGCGCCGGCTTCCTGCTGGCCCTGATACTCATGGCCGGCGTGCGCGAACGCCTTGAGACCTGCCGCGTGCCCAAGGCCATGCAGGGCACCCCCATAGCCCTCATCATGGCTGGCATCATGGCCCTCACCTTCATGGCCTTCAAGGGTATGGTCTGATCCGTACGATCTCTAAAAGCTTTCAGGATACAAGGAAAGAAATATGGTCCTTACGTCTGTTATAGCGTTGTCTGCCCTGGGGCTGGTTGCTGCGGCCCTGCTGGCTGTGGCGTCGAAAGTGTTCGCCGTTCCGGAAGATCCGCGCGTGGAGAAGATCTGCGAGACCCTGCCCGGCGCCAACTGCGGCGGCTGCGGCTACGCCGGCTGCGAAGGCTATGCCGTGGCCGTGGTGAACGATGAATCCGTTTCTCCCAACCTCTGCGTGGTGGGCGGGCCCCAGTGCGCCGCCGCCATAGGTGAACTCACCGGCAAGCTCACCGCTGAAATGGAACCCCTGCGCGTGTACCGCCGCTGCGACAAGAACCACGGCAAGGTACTGCGCCGTTTCGACTACCAGGGCATCTCCACCTGCGCCGCCGTTGCCGCACTGCATCGCGGTGCCGACCAGTGCACCTACTCCTGCCTTGGCTTCGGCGACTGCGTGAAGGCTTGCTCCTTCGACGGCATTTATCTTGCCGACGGCGTGGCCAAGGTGAACTCCCAGGTCTGCACCGGCTGCGGCTCCTGCGTGAAGGCCTGCCCTCGCGGCGTGCTCGAACTCATCCCCAAGCGCTCCAAGATCGCCATCTCCTGCTCGACGCAGGACAAGGGCAAGGCCGTTATGGACGTTTGCTCCGTCGGCTGCATCCACTGCTCCAAGTGTGTGAAGCTCTGCCCGGCCAAGGCCATTTCCATGCAGGGTTCGAAGATCGTCATCGACCACATGGCCTGCCTCAACTATGAAGGCGACTGCGATCAGGCCTGCGCCAAGGGCTGCCCCCGCGGCATTATCCATCGCCGCCATGTGTCCGCTCCTGCGGCAGCTCCTGCCGCCGAGGCTCCCGCCCAGGAAAACAGTCAGCCCGCCGCCTAAGCAGAGGTATCTATGATCGACCGCCGTTCTTTCCTCAAACAGCTCGCCGGCGCCGCCGTGCTTGCCGCTGTTCCGTTCCCTGCTTTCGCTTCCGTGGGCATGAAGTCTGCCCTGCAGACGGAGACCCGCCTCATGATGGGCACTTTCGTCACCGTGACGACGCACGGCCTCAGTGAAGTCCATGCCGCCGAAGCTCTGGCTGGAGCCTTTGGCGCCATGTCCCGCGCTGAAGCTCTGCTCACTCGTTTCGACAGCTCTTCCGCCCTCGGCCAGCTCAATGCCGCCGGCAGCCTGCGCGATCTTCCCGCCGAAGCCGTGGAAGTCATCTCTGCCGCTTCCCGCGTGCATCAGAGCACGGGCGGAGCCTTCGACCCCACCGTCCTCCCTATGGTGGAGGCTCTGGAAAAGGGCGCCGGCATGGAAGAAGCCCGTGCTCTCGTGGGCATGGGCCGCGTTCGCATGGATGGGCACACGGTGCGCTTTGAGCGTGAAGGCATGAAGATGAGCCTCGACGGCATTGCCAAGGGCTACATAGCCGACCTCGGCGCGAAGCATCTGCTCCGTGCAGGCGTGCGCGACTTCCTCATCAATGCCGGCGGCGATATCGTCGCCCATGGCTCCAAGGCTGGAAAGCCCTGGAAAGTCGCTGTGGAGAACCCCGGCAAGTACGAAGGGAAGACCGCCTATCCCGCGGTATGCTCCCTCAAGGGGCAGGCCATGGCTACTTCCGGCAACTACGAGTCTGCCGCCAGAGGTTTCGGGCATCTCGTCGACCCGCTGGGCCGCAAGGGCGTTCGTCCGCTGAGTGCCACGGTCATCGCTCCTACGGCCATGGAAGCCGATGCCCTCGCCACGGCCCTTTGCGTCATGCCTGATCCCATGGCTTTCATCGAGCGCATGCCGCATGCGTCCTGCTGCCTCATCATGCCAGACGGAAGCGTGCATCGTTCCAGCCGCTGGGCCTGAGCTTTCGGCAGAGAAAGATAGTCCCCCCTCCGGGCGTCTGTACGGAAACGTGCAGGCGCTCAATTTTTTTTGGAAAGGGGATGCGCGGCGTCGTAGATGCGGGTGAGGGCGTTGAGGTCGAGATGCGTGTAACGCTGCGTGGTGGAGATGCGGCTGTGGCCGAGCAGTTCCTGCACGGCGCGCAGGTCGGCCCCGCCTTCCAGCATGTGGGTGGCGAAGGAATGGCGCAGGTCGTGCGGGGAAACGTGCTGGGGTATGCCTGCCAGCTTCGCATGCTCATCGAGGAGGCGGGCCGCCTGCCTGCGGTCCAGCCTTTTTCCTCGCTTCCCGATGAAAAGGGCAAGTTCTCCGCGCTGGGGCGGGACATGGATGCGAGCTGCCATCCAGCGGCTGAGGGCGGCCGTGCAGGTGTCGCTCAAGAGCACCTGCCTCTGCTTCGAGCCCTTGCCCATGACGAGCAGGGCGTTCGCTCCGGGGCGTATGTCGTCCACATCGAGGCCGAGGGCTTCGGAGATGCGCAGGCCTGAGCCGTAGAGCAGTTCCAGCAGGGCCTTGTCGCGCAGGGCGAGGGCGTCTTCCGCATCGCACACGGCGGAAGAGGCGGGGCCGTCCTTCCCTGCCTCAGACAGCAGGGTGAACATCTGGTCCACGTTGAGCATGGCTGGGTGACGCTGGTCCTGCTTGGGGTTGCGTACTCCGGCCGTGGGGTCGGCATCCACCTTGTGCGTGCGCTGGAGATGCCGGAACAGGGAGCGCAGGGCCGAGAGCTTTCGGGCGCGGGAACTTGGAGCGATGCCTTTGCGGAACAGGTGGGCCATGAAGCCCTGCACCATCTGCCTGTCGATGCCGGCAGGGTTGGCCAGAGAAACGCCGAACTCTTCCAGATATCCTTCGAAATCCAGAACGTCCTGAGCGTAGGCTTCCACCGTGGCTTCGGAAGCTCCCTTCTGGTATTCCATCCACGCCAGAAAGAGCTTTGCGCTGTCGGGAAGCTGAGAGGAGATGGCGTCTATGCGTCTCATGGGCGGACCTCGTAGCGGGAATCCGAGAGGCGGCGGACCAGCCCCTTCACTTCCAGCATCATGAGCGCGGAGAGCAGGCGCGGAGCGTTCCAGCCAGCGTCTTTTTCCTGCGCGGAGAGGAGAAGGTCGTCCGGGCAGAGCGGTGCGGCCTGAAGAAGGCTGAGAAGAAGGGCTTCATCGTCGCCCATCGCGGGAGTCGTTGTGGATGGCGCGGCAGGAGGAACGGGCTTTTCCGGTACAGGCTGGGCGGAAGGTGCAGCGGACCTTGCGAAGTGCTCTTCCTGCTTCGGCTCAGGCTTGGGCCGAAGAGCCTGCTTCAGATGCGGGAAGAGGTCGGCCAGAAGGTCATCGGCGCGGTAGACGGGGAAAGCTCCGTCCATGAGGAGCTGTTTCGTTCCTTCGCCGTAGATGCCGTGGAAGGCATCCGGGGCAGGCACATAGACGTTGCGCCCCTGTTCGACGGCAAGGCGGGCAGTGATGAGGCTGCCGCTCTTCACGCTTCGGGCCTCGACCACAAGTGCGCCCAGGGAAAGTCCGCTGACGATGCGATTCCTCACCGGGAAATAACCCGGGTGCGCCTTGGTGCCGGGCGGGAATTCACTGACGATGAGGCCGGAGGCCGCCACCTTGGCGTAAAGCTCGGAGTGATGGGCCGGGTAGGGGATGTCCACACCTCCGGCCATGACGGCGATGGTGCGCCCCGAACCGCGCAGTGCGGAACGCTGGGCCCGCCCGTCTATGCCGAAGGCGAGGCCGGAAACAACGGTCACTCCTGCCCGCGAGAGGTCTTCAGCTATGCGGGAGGCGAAATCCTCAGCGGCCTGCGAGCATTTGCGCGAACCGACGACGGCCACGCAGGGCGCGCTGAGCAGAGTAAGGTCGCCCTTGGCGTAGAGCAGGGCAGGCGCGGCGTCCACTTCCTTGAGCTGGGGCGGGAAGAGCGGGTCCGTCCACAGGACTATGCGGCCTTTCAGTGCCTTGGCGGCATCCCATTCCGGCCGGGCTTTGGAACGCCAGCTGTCGTCAAGGAAGTGTTCGGCTTTTTTCAGGGGAACGCCGGCTTCAGGCCAGAGGCGGACATCCTGCAGGGCTTCGTAGGCCGAACCGAAATGCCGGAGGAGATTCGCCGCTTCCAGAGAGTTCAGCTCCCTGGTGCAGCGCAGTGCCAGAGCCGCCCAGTATTCCCGGCGGCCAGCGTCGTCCAGAGCGGAGAGGGCGGAGCAGTCCGGCATCAGAGCTCCTTGGCCTCGGCATGTTCTTCCTTTCTGCTGAGGAAGAGGCCTGCGGCGGCATTGACGGCTTCCTGCGTGGCGAGCAGGTAGACGATGTCGCCGGGGAGCATCATCGTATTCGCATCGGGCGTGCTGTTTATCTCTTCACCGCGGCGAAGTCCTGCGGCAGTGACGCCGTGTTCGCGGCGCAGGGCCGCTTCGCCGAGCGTTTTTCCCGCCAGAGGGGAATGCTCTTCCACTGCAAGGGCCGTCAGTTGGAGGTCGGGCAGGCAGTGCATGACGGAGCCGCCCATGTCGAGGCGGCGGGCCATGCCGTAGTTCTCTCGGCGGATGGTATCCACATAGCGGTCGATGTCCTGCCGGGGCACGAGGTAGCGGTTCAGCACGCGGGCGAAGACTTCCAGAGAGGTCTCGAATTCTTCGGGGATGACCTCGTCCGCTCCCAGTTCGCGGTAATGGTCGATATTGCCGAGGTAGCGTGTGCGCACGATGATGTAGAGCGAAGGGTTCATGGCGCGCGCGTTGGCGATGATGCCTCGGCCGCCCGCCGGGTCGGAGATGAGCAGGGTGAGGGAGCGGGCCGTAGCTACGCCCAGATGCTCCAGGACCAGCGGGAAGGATGCGTCGCCGTGGCGGATGGGCTCGGTGTCGCGGTAGCGGGCCACGGTGTCGGGGTTCATTTCTGAGATGACGTAGGGGATGCCGCAGGCCTTGGCGCCGCGGGCCATGATCTTGCCGCCTATGCCGAAGCCTATGATGATGAGGTGGTCCTTGAGCAGGCGGCCGTCGCGTATGATGCCGCCCTCATTTTCCTCTTCCATGTCGGCTTCGTCGGGCGAGGGCTGGCTGGAGTCGGGGCAGTCCTTGGTAAGGCCGAAGCGGCACAGGAGCAGGTTTGCCGCCGCCGGGGCAACATTGATGAACAGCGGGGTGAGCACCATGGTGAGGATGCTGGAGGCAAGGAAGACCTGGTAGGCACTGTCGGAGAGCAGGCCCAGGCCAAGGGCGGATTTGGCCAGCACGAAGGAGAATTCGCCAACCTGAGCGAGGCTGAAGGCCGCCAGCAGGGCCGTGCGCAGGGAATAGTTCAGGAGCAGCACGGCGGGCATGGTCATGAGTATCTTCACCGCTATGATGGCCGAGGCCGCCGCAAGGATGATGGGTATGTTCGTAACGAAGAACTGCACGTCGAGCAGCATGCCTACGGACATGAAGAAGATGCTGGAGAACACTTCCTTGAAGGGAAGCATGGTTTCCAGCGTGTTCAGGCTGTATTCCGATTCGGCAAGCATGAGGCCGGCGAGGAACGCGCCGAGGGCCAGCGAGAGGCCTATCTTGTAGGTGATGAGCGCAACGGCGAGGCAGAGGCCCAGCGTGGTCATGAGCATGAGCTCGCGGCTTCTGGCGCGCACCACGCTGAACATCAGCTTGGGCAGGACGAACTTGCCGAAGAGAAGTATGCCGAGGATGGTGAGCACGCCCTTGCCAGCGGCGAGGGCCATGGAATGGAGGTCCACGGCGAGCCCGCCGCTCAGAAGCGGGAGCATGAGCACCATGGGGACGATGGCGAGGTCCTGGAAGATGAGCACGGCAAGGCAGGTGCGCCCCTGCGGAGAGTCCATCTGCGCCTTCTGCTGGAGAAGGCTGAGCACTATGGCCGTGGAGGAAAGCGTGACCATGCATCCGTACACAAGGCCGAGGCGCATGCCGCTCCACCAGAAGGTGAGGCCGAACACCGCCGCCATGGTGAGCACGACCTGAGCCGTGCCGCCCAGCAGGAGGGGCCTCTTCATGCGTACCAGCTCCTTGCTGGAAAGCTCCATGCCTATGGTGAACATGAGGAAGGCCACGCCAACTTCGGCCATGATATCCACAGCCTCCTTGTTGGGGATGAGGCCGAGAGCCGAAGGGCCGCAGAGAACGCCCGTGAGCAGGAAGCCTACTATGGAAGGGAGGCGGAAGCGATGGCAGACGAGGACGACGACGATGGAGAGAAGGAAAAGGACGGCTATCTCTCTCAGGATGAGTTCTTCCATGGCAGAAAACAGGGCTGGGCTTTTGGGAAAACGCGAAGGGGCGGATATTTCCGGGGCAGCCGAGCAGGGGCTTTCCGGAAAAGGGCAAAAACTGCGTCATTCTGGCATTTTTCTCAGCCCTTCGCAATGAATCCTGAGTGCTTTGGGCGCAAAGAAAAAGGGCTCTTTCCTAAACTTTTCTTTTCCTGAAGGGCAAACGGCCTCGGTTATGCTGAAATCTTTGACAATGGGCGGAAATCGGCCTAATCTCATTTGCTATTTCAATTTTGCTGGAGTCAGTCATGGCACAGATTCAGGCTATCAAGGGCTTTGCCGACCATTTTCAGGAATCTTCCCGTCTGTTCGAGATGATGGAAGCCACTGCCCGCGAGGTGTTCCCCCGCTACGGTTTCGGCGAACTTCGCACCCCCCTCATGGAATATACTGACCTTTTCTGCCGCGGCATCGGTACTGAGACCGACGTGGTGCAGAAGGAGATGTACTGCATTCAGGACAGCAAGGGCCGCTCCATGACCCTGCGCCCCGAAGCCACTGCCGGCGTCATGCGCGCCTATATCGAGAACGGCGTGCACGCCCGCGAGGCCGTGAGCAAGTTCTTCACCATAGGCCCCATGTTCCGCCACGAACGCCCCCAGAAGGGCCGCATGCGCCAGTTCCATCAGATCAACTGCGAATGCCTCGGCCCCAAGGAGCCGGAAGCCGATGCCGAGATCATCTGCATGATGATGGAATTCCTCGGCAAGCTCGGCCTGAAGAACCTCACCCTGCAGATCAACTCTCTCGGCTGTTCTTCCTGCCGCCCGCAGTACCGCAAGACCCTGCATGACTGGCTGGCCGCCCTCGATCAGGACAAGCTCTGCCCCGACTGCAGGCGCCGCCTCGAGACCAACCCCCTGCGCGTGCTGGACTGCAAAGTCCCCACCTGCAAGGAACTCACCGCCGCCGCTCCCGTCATCCTCGAGAACGAATGCCCTGACTGCAAGGCCCACTTCGACGCCGTGCTCCGCCACCTTGACGCCGAAGGCGTGCCCTACCAGATCAATCACCGCCTCGTGCGCGGCCTCGACTATTACACCCGCACCACCTGGGAAGTGGTCTCCAACGAGATCGGCTCTCAGGGCTCTGTGGCTGGCGGCGGCCGCTACGACGGCCTCGTGGAACAGCTCGGCGGCCCTGCCGTTCCCGGCATAGGCTTCGCCTGCGGCATGGAACGCCTTGCCCTCCTGCTCGAAGGTCGTGAGCTTCCCGAAAAGCGTCCCGACTTCTACGTCGCCGTGCTCGACGATTCCTGCCGCGACGCCGCCTTCGGCCTCGCCCAGAGCCTTCGCCGCGCCGGCTTCGCCGGCACCATGGGCTACGAGAGCCGCAGCATGAAGGCCACCATGCGTCAGGCCGGCAAGTCCAATGCCCGCTTCACTCTCATCATCGGTACCAACGAGCTTGCCGCTGGTACTGTCATCGTCAAAAACATGGAATCGGGCGAACAGCGCGAAGTGCCTGCCGCTGAAGTCGCTGAAAGCCTGACCATAGCATAAAAGAGGTTAATGGTAATGAGCCAGTTTGTTGAGACGGAAAAGACCGTCGTCGATGTCCAGAAAGAACATGCCCGCTTCATCAAGCCGCTGGGCGACTGGCGGCGCAGCCACAGCTGCAATGATCTTACCATTGCCAATGATGGTGAGACCGTGTGCCTGATGGGCTGGGTGCAGTACCGCCGCGACCACGGCGGCCTCATCTTTGTTGACCTGCGCGACCGCAACGGCCTCACTCAGGTCGTGTTCAGCCCCGAAGTTGCCCCCGAAGCCCACGCTGAAGCCCACGTCATCCGCAGCGAATACGTCATGGCCATCAAGGGCCGTGTGCGTCCCCGCCCCGAAGGCATGGCCAATCCCAACCTGCACACCGGCGAGATCGAAGTCGTGGTGCTGGAATGGAAGCTCCTCAACACTGCCAAG
>JAFQPD010000125.1 GCA_017411945.1 Mailhella sp. | reverse complement strand
TGAACTGTTCTGGAAGTTTTCCGCCGTCCTTTCCAGAAGGAAGAAGAGTTTGTTCCGGGCGCCGCTGAAAAATTCCCTGCCCCCGTCCTGAAGCAGGAATCCGGCGAAAAGCTCCGGCGGCGACCATGCCTGCGCATTGCCGTACTGAGGGAGCCGCTTTGCCAGAGCCTCGGCACAGGGGCTGCGGCGCATCTTTTCCGTGCAGGCTTCGGCAAGGGTGAAAAGGCATTCGCCCGAAAGCGTATGCCTGTTGACGAAGTGGCCGAGAGCCAGCAGAAAATGGGGCTGATGGCGCAGGATGAGGAAATCTGGCAGCTGAAAGACCTGCTGCCAGAGATGGGCAGACTGCGGCTCTTTCTGCAAGGCGAGTATGCCGTTCAGGCAGGAAGCCGTAAGGCGTATGATATCCTGCTGGGAAAGGAGGGGGCTGTCGTCTGCCGGAAGCTGGCAGTACTCCATGAGGCGGTGGCGGAGCCTGCCGCTGGCCGGATGCCGGCTGGCGGCCCGCAGCGAGGCGAAGCCGTAGGCCGTGTAAAGGGCCGAAGCCATGTCGGGATAGAGACCGGACGAAAGCCTGACCAGCCAGTCGATGAAATGCGGGTCGTCCTGAAGCTCCAGAAAGGCGGGGGAAGCGGTGAATTCCAGCCAGGCGCTCTCATCGGCACGGGATTCCGCCAGCTTTTTCGAGCGCTGGAAAAGCTGGACAAGGGCGGCTGTCCTCTCCTCAGTGCGGGCGTCGTCCGCCATATCCCTGACGTGGGGGAGGCCGCGGCGGGCGAACTCCAGCGCCTTGGAATAGGCGTCTTCAAGCGTCGGAAGAGCGACGGCCTGCCCGCCCGCCGCGCCGCACACGGCACAGGCGTAGGCGTATCCGATTTCGTTTTCGTTCGTGGTGGGAGCTATCCCAAGAATATTCCAGAAAGCCATGGAGTACCTCACGAGCGTAAAAATGCCGATGGGCTTTGGTGAAAGCATGGCATAAGATACGCTTTGCGGCAATTACCCCTGGGGTGAAATTGCATGCTTAAGCATGGAAAAACGCCCTTTGCGCTGTTTTGAAAAAAAGAAGCCCATTTTCACCCCAGGGGTAATAGAAATTCTTTCTGTTGCCCCGTAAGATACCGTATGAATCGAAAGCCTTTTTCCAAAGGCGCTCTTCCATCCTCTAACCTTGTGAGGGGCATATGATCATTGCAGGAATCGTGCTGGCTGTGGCACTCGTCATCGCCGTCTGGGGCATTGGCGTCTATAACGGGCTCATCCGGCTCCGCAACATGAAGGATGAGGGCTGGAGCGGCATCGACGTCCAGCTCAAGCGCCGCCACGACCTTGTGGGCAATCTCGTCAATACCGTGAAGGGATATATGGCCCACGAAAAGGACGTGCTTGAAGAAATAGCCAAGATGCGCTCCATGGCCCAGAACGCCGCCGGAGTGGCTCAGGCCGCACAGGCGGAAGGTATGCTTTCCCAGGCTCTGGGCCGCCTTTTCGCCGTGATGGAGAATTATCCCCAGCTTCGCGCCAACGAAAACGTGATGCAGCTCCAGAACACGCTCACCGCACTGGAAGACGAGATACAGATAGCCCGCCGCTACTACAACGGCACGGTGCGCGAGTACAATACCCGCACCGAAGTGTTCCCGGCCAGCATCATCGCCCGCCAGTTCGGCTTCCAGAAGGCGGACTTCTTCGAGCTGGACAATGTGGCGGAACGCGAAGTGCCGCAGGTTTCCTTCTAAAACATGTATGCCCTGCTGCCCGCCTTCCTTTTTTGGCAGAATCGGATACTCGTGAAGGCTGGCGGCGGGGCGTAAAAGCTCATGCCCGTTTCGCTGGCGGGAGCGCCCCGCTGGAAGGAACGGAGGCGTGGGCCATAAAAAAATACCGTGCTTCACCCGCACGGTATTTTTTTATCAGGCCTTTCCTTCCTGCGTACCGCCGCCGGAACTCTCCATGTCCTCGCGCGCAAGCGTCATCATCTTCGCAAAGAAAAGCAGTTCCTTGCGGGAAGAGACGTTCAGCTTCTTGTAGATGCGCTTATTGTGGGACTTGATGGTATTCATGCTGAGGCAGAGCTGATTGGCAATGTCCGGTGCGGAAAGGCCCTTCATATAGAGGTCGAAAACCGCGCGTTCCGCCTTGCTGAGAAGCTCCACGTTGGCGGAAAAGGTCTTGAAGTCGATAGGGGGGATGTCCTCCGGAGGCCGCTTCTTCTGCTCCTCGCGGCTCAGGTACACGATAAGGTCGTCTATTTCCGGGATCGCGGTGCGTTCCGAAGCGCCGCTGGTAAAGGAATCTATGCCGTCGAGGATGGGGTCGATATAGCGGCGGCCTATGCGGTAGCAGAAGAGGTAGGCGATGAAAAGGACGCAGGCAAAAAGCGCGAATACCTTAAGGTACTGCATATGGAGGTTGAAGGAATAGAGCTTTTCCGGAATGAACACCGCAGTGACCCAGCGGTTCGCCCCGTCCAGCGGAGAAAGGGCAATGGCGCGGTCCAGCCCTATGAAGGAGCCGCTTGCCGATTCGTAGCGGTTCAGGCCGCCATAGCGTTCTATCTGCATCGGGGAAGGCTGTATGCCCGCAAAATATCCGTGGAGCGTTCCGCTTTCCAGCCCGGTTCCCGGAAGGAGCCTGTCCCCATCCCGGCAGGCGATAAGGCCGGTGAACTGCTTGGTGAAGGCGTGGGACGAAAGGGCCAGCTTGTAGTAAAGCGAATTTATCTCCAGCCCGCACAGCCCCAGGAAGCCGCCCCTGCCATCGAGGATGGGCACAAGGAAGAGCATCATGGTCTCCCATGTTCCCTGAAGATGCACACGGGGCGTGACCATGTAGCATTTCGTAAGGTCGGGCTGGGCCTTCTTCTTCAGCTCCTCGTACATATCCCAGCGCTGAATGGAGAACTCCAGCTCCCATTTGTTATGGAAGATATGCTTATGCTTCGTTCCCACCTCGTGCATCCCGCGAACGAAAAGCAGGTCGGGATCGATGGCGTTATGCTTGCTGATGTTGGCAAGCTTGAGGTACACGCCCGCCCGCGAGAGATGCGCATCGGGCAGGGAGGAATTGACCGTAGCGTCCAGCATCACGAAAGCTCCGCTGCAGTCGGCGGAAATGAGCGTGTTCTGCAATACGGAATAGATGCGTTCTTCCAGTGCCAGCAGGAGCTTGGGATTGTCGGAAGCGTCCGCTATGCTGGCCTTGTGCAGAGCCAGCTCGTGGGAAAGTTCGTCGGAGAGGCGGCGCGACATGTTGACGCCCATGCCTGCCGTATTGCCGAAATAGCTGTGCAGATGCTGTTCATAGGCATCGAGTTCGGCAATAAGATGTTTTTCCACGTCGTTCTGCACGGAGGGAAGCATGCCCAGCGAGGCCAGCAGAAAGAACGTGCTGAAAATGAGCACGGCAGAAAGCGCCAGAAGGGAGATCTGCAATCTGCCTCGGATGCTCAGATGCCTGTTGTCCCGGCGGAAAAGAACGCTGAACAGCGCCTTATGGTATGCAACGAAGCCCCTGTCGCCCATGCTTACTCCATAACGGCTCTGAATTCCTTGAACATGGCATCCAGAACACTCTGGGGAACGGGCTTTCCGGCACAGGCCTCACGGTAGCGGGCAAAGAGCTTCATCTGCTCTTCACAGAACTTCTTTTCCAGTTCCCCGTAGCCGTCGAAGTACGGAGGAACCCAGAAGCGGTAATTGTCGCGTATGCGGTTCACTGTGTTATAGAGTTCCACAGCGTTGGGCGTGGGGCTCACGATATTCTTCGGGTCGCGTATGCGTTCGTAGGCGGCGCTCTTCACGGGCAGGTAGCCCGCCGTCATGACGAAGGGCAGGTTATGCTCTTCTTCGGTGAGCCATTCCGCGAACACGGCGGCCGCTTTTTCCTTTTTCTCCGTGGACCTGGGCACGCAGAGGCCGGAGCCGCGCTGTATGGCGAGAGCTTCGCCGTCGGAAAAGTGCGGAACAGGAAGGATGCGCAGGCGCAGGGGCATATGGGTATTGTCGGGGAAGGTCACCCTGTCCTTGAAGTACAGGATGGACGCAACGGATTCTATGCCGCAGATGGCCTCGCCCGTCATCATGGCCGTGGTGGAATAGCCGTCCAGCAGGCAGACATGGCCGGAGGCCGCCGCTTTGGCCAGCCGCTTCCAGATCTTGGCGAACTGCGGGGAATCGAAGTTCAGCCTGCCGCCGGGGAACAGCTCTTCCCCGTAGGAGGCGAGGTTGACCATGCTGTAATGCAGCCAGTCGTCATACTTGAAGAAAGCCTTGCCGCCGGACCATTCGTAATAGGCTTCCGCCGCGCGGAACATCCCTTCCCATGTGAGCAGATCGTCGTAGGAAAAGCCCTTTTCTTCTGCAAATCTGTCGAAGATGACAGAGTTCACGAACAAGGCGCTGGACGATTTGGCCACGGGGAGCATGACCAGCCTGCCGTCAACGCTCCCTTCCTCCACGAAGGAGGGCACATAGGAACGAACGGTTTCTTCCTTGAGCAGGCTCTTCCAGTCTGCGAAGCGTTCCGGGCCTATGGTGAGGACGGTTTTGGGGTAGGCCACGAAGATGTCGGGCAGAAGGCCCGCACCGGGCTCGCCCTTGGCGGCGGCCACCAGCGGGAAGTGCATGGCCGTGCTGTTGGAAAGCGAGGTAACGTTGACCACGACGCCCCTTTCCTGCCCCACGGTCTGGTTGAATTCCCGCACGAGGCTGTTCATGGGGGAATCCGCCTGCGCGCCGTACACATGCCAGAAGGAGAGCGAGACCGGGTCGTCAGGGTCGAGCACGGAGTCCCGGCAGCCGGAGAGATTCAGGCCCAGCAGGGAAAGGGAAACGAGCAGGAGCAGAGTGAAAACGCGGCGGAACATCACCATCACCAGCCTTTAAAGAAGATAATCTTAAAAATACTACCACACCTCTCTGATTTTTGTATATCACCCCAGGGGTGATTACCCCCCCTCATTTAAACACAACATATTGAAATTACATATTATTTATGAGTATAAAATTTTTTCGTCGAATGCAGGACCTGCCCTTGCGATGGAAGGGAAAAGGCCGGAAAAGACTTGCCGCGACGGAATCCTGCCACTTTTTTTCATGCGAAGAAGCCCAATTTCACCCCTTGGGTAATTTCTATAAACGATATTTTCTCGTATGCTGAAGCCAAAATTGCCACTATTCCCATAGGAGGTTCATATGGCTTACACCGAGACCACGCAGACCAGTTTCTTCTCAAGGCTCGGCAATTCTTTCTCCGGCATCGGCATGGGCATTGCCCTGTTCGTGGCCGGTACGGCTCTGCTCTGGTGGAACGAAGGTGACTTCGTGGCTACCCGCGACGCGCTGAACGAAACGCAGGCCCAGACGCAGATCGTGGGCAGTGCCGATAACCTCGGCCCCTCCTTCTCCGGCAAGGTCGTCCATGTGACCGGCTATGCCGACACCAAGCAGGTGCTCAACGACAGCGAGTTCGGCATCAGCCAGACGGCCATCGCCCTGGTCCGCGATGTCGAATACTACCAGTGGACGGAAACGTCCAAGCAGGAGAAGCGCCAGAAGCTCGGCGGCGGCGAAGAGACTGTGACCGTGTATAACTACCACGCCAAGTGGGTGGACGAACCTGTGGACTCCAACAGGTTCCGCGATCCTGCCGCCCGTTCCGGCAAGGTGAACTACACCTACGTTCAGGCGAAGGACAGGACCGTGCGCGCCACGGAAGTGACCTTCGGCCCCGTGCGCCTGCCTGACTTCCTCATCAGCTCCATTTCCGGCGCGAAGCCCTTCGACCTTCAGATGTCTCAGGAAGTGAAGAGCGGCATCAGCCAGAACATCTACCGCGCCTTCCCCGAACTGCGCCCCATGACCATGGCTCCGGTCAGCAATACCCAGAGCTCTTTCGATCAGCGCGTGGCGCAGACCGCTCCCCAGCAGGGCGCGCCTCTCGCTCCTGCCCAGACCGTTGAGAACAAGTCCGCCGTCGTGCAGATGGTCTCCAACGCCCTGAACCCCGCCCTCGGCGGCGAAGTGGTGCATGTGAGCGGCAACACCCTGTACATCGGCCTCACCCCCGGCACTCCCAAGGTGGGCGACGTGCGCATCACCTATAAGGCCGTCTACCCTTCCGACATCAGCATCATCGCCAAGTACAACGGAACCACCTTTGAAAAGGTCTATGCTTCCAACGGCAAGACCGTCAGCCGCCTGAACATGGGCGTGGTCAGCTCCGATCAGATGTTCGGCAAGGCCCACAGCTCCAACAGCACCTGGACGTGGATACTCCGCGTGGTGGGCACTTTCCTCGTCATCGGCGGCCTCAAGGCCATCGTGGCTCCCCTTTCCGTGCTCGCCAGCGTCATCCCCCTGCTCGGCACCATCGTGGGTGCGGGTACCGGTCTTGTCTGCTCCCTGCTCGGCTTCGCCTGGTCGCTCATCATCATCTCCATCGCATGGCTGCGCTTCCGTCCCGTCATCGGCGGTGCCATGATCGGCGTGGCCGTCCTGCTCATCGCCGCCCTGTACTTCAAGGGCCGCGCCAAGAAGGCCGCTCCTGCTGCCCCTGCGCCTCAGGCCCCTGCTGAATAAGCCCCGACCGAAGGAGAACGCTATGCGTATCAGCTCTAAGAAGATGTTCGGCCTCTCCCTGCTCCTTGCCGCAGGGCTCAGCCTGTCCGGCTGTGCGTGGGAAGGCTGCCCCCTGAACTTCCTCAAGGAAAAGAAGGGGCTCGAGCTCACCGTCCTGCACACCAACGACACGCATTCCCATGTGGCCGGCATCGACAAGCGCGGCAACGCGGCCTTCAGCGTGGAAAAGAGCATCGGCGGCCTCGGCCGTGTGGCTTCCGCCGTGAAGTCCATCAAGGCCGAGAAGGACAACGTGATATTCGTGGACGCGGGCGACCAGTTCCAGGGCACGCTGTTCTTCAGCGTGAACAAGTCCCCCATGCTGGCTGAGATCAACGACCATATGCCGTGGGACGCCATGACCCTCGGCAACCATGAATTCGACGACGGCTGTCTCACCCTTGCCAAGTTCCTCGAACGGAGCAAGGTGCCCGCTCTGGCCGCCAACCTTGCCCCTGAAAAGGGCTGCCCTGTGCTCAAGGCCGACTACGCCCCGCATCTCATCAAGGATATCCGCGGCGAGAAGGTGGGCATCGTGGGCATAGCCAACGATGAAGTCGTCACTCTTGCCTCGGCCTGCGAACACACCAAGTTCACCCCCATAGTGGACACCGTGAAGCGCGAAGTGGCCGAACTGGAAGCGCAGGGCGTGAAGCACATCGTGCTCGTCACCCACATCGGCCTGCCTGCCGACCGTGAACTCGCCCGCGCCGTGGACGGTGTGGATATCATCGTGGGCGGCCACACCCACAGCTTCATCGGCGAAGGCGAAGGCTCGGAAGGCCCGTACCCCATCGTGGAGAAGTCCCCCAGCGGCCAGCCCGTGCTCGTGGTCACGGCCAAGCGCGCCGCCCAGTATCTGGGTGAGCTGAACGTCACCTTCGACGAGAACGGCGTGCCTGCAAGCTGGAACGGCGCTCCCGTGGAAATGAAGAACGACGCCCCCGTGGACCCGCAGGTTTCCGCCGTCATCGACCGCTACGCCAAGTCGCTGGATGAGTTCCGCAACACCGTCATCGGCGAGAACAGCGTGGACATGGCCGACGGCATGGACCTCTGCCGCGACGTGGAATGCCTGAGCGGCCTGCTCACTTCCGACGCCATGCTCGAAGCCGCCCGTCCGCTCGGCGCGACCATCGCCCTTGCCAACGGCGGCAGCATCCGCGCCGGTCTGCCCAAGGGCAAGATCACCCGAGGCGACATCCTCACCATCCATCCCTTCGGCAACGCCTTCGTGCTCCGCGAATACACGGGCGAGCAGATACTCGCCGCCCTCGAACACTGCGTGGCCGAAGAAGGCGCACGCGGCCCGCGCCTGCTCCAGCCTGCCGGCCTGCGC
>JAFQPD010000016.1 GCA_017411945.1 Mailhella sp. | reverse complement strand
GTTGTCGATGGTGCGGCCGTTCAGGATGTTGCGCAGCTTGGTGCGGACCATGGCGCCGCCCTTGCCGGGCTTGAAGTGCTGGAATTCAACGATTTCGTAGGGGGTGCCGTCGATTTCGATCTTCAGACCGCGGCGGAAGTCAGTAGTAGAGTACATTGGAGCCTCCAGGCAAAAGTTCTGTATTTCTCTGAAATTTCAGGAACGGTCCGCGTGGGCGGCCCGCTTTTTTCCCATGGGGAACTGCCGTTTTCCCTTGCGGGAAGGCAGGTGCGGAATATTTGCCTTTTTGGCCGGAGCAGGCTACTCTTGGCTCATCCGCGAAACACGATATATTGTCCGATACATGCTCACTTTGTCAACATACGAGGACGCTATGCCCGATACCAATACCGAAAAAAAGAACGTACCTGCGCCCACCCTGGAACTTCTGGCCACCCTGTACACGCTGGACCAGCTCAAGTCCTACGTCCACGACAGGCCGCAGATAGCTCTTGCGGGCCGTTCCAACGTGGGCAAGTCCTCCCTCATCAACGCTCTTGCCCGCCGCAAGAAGCTGGCCAAGGTGAGCTCGGAACCCGGCAAGACCCGTTCCGTGAACCTCTTCGAAGTGAAGCCCGACGGCTTCTGCCTTACCGACCTTCCCGGCTACGGCTATGCCCGCCGCGGCCATGAGGAACGCCGCAGCTGGGCCGAGCTTATCCAGAACTATCTGGAAAAAACGCCAGCCCTGCGCGCCCTCGCCCTGCTCATCGACTGCCGCATCCCCACGCAGGAGTCCGACCGCGTCATGGCGGACTTCGCCAAGGCGCATAAGCTGCCCGTCATCCCCATCCTCACCAAGGCCGACAAGTGCACCCTCAAGGAGCGTTCCGCCCAGATGAAGACCTGGGAGCGCATACTAGGCGTGAAGCCTGTGGCTGTCTCTTCCGTTTCCAAGCTCGGCATCGACGAACTCTGGGCCCGCCTGCGCGAAGCTGGCCGCATCGAAGAGGTCGAAGAAGCGGCCGTGACTGCGGAAAATGCTGCAGAGAACATCGAATCTCCGGCCAGCGCCGAATAAGCCATGCTCGACCTTTCCATTCTGAACGACGCCCAGCGTGCGGCCGTGACCGCTCCCGAAGGGCCCATGCTGGTCATTGCCGGCGCGGGCTCCGGCAAGACGCGTACCATAGTCTACCGCCTCGCATGGCTGGCCGAACAGGGCTGGGATCCGCACTCCATGCTCCTGCTCACCTTCACTCGCAAGGCTTCGCAGGAGATGCTCCAGCGCGCCGCCCGCCTGCTGGACAGCCAGCTCCTCGGCGTGCAGGGCGGCACCTTCCACAGCTTCGCCTTTTCCGTCCTTCGCCGCTGGGCTCCAGACTGGACGCAGGGAAGCCTCAGCGTCATGGATACGGCCGACAGCACGGCCGCCATCTCCGCCTGCAAGGAAAACCTCAAGATAGGCAAGGGCGACCGCAGTTTCCCCAAGGTGCAGGCTGTGCTCGGACTTCTGAGCAAGGCGCGCAACAAGGAGATGGAGCTTGGCGAGATACTGCGCCGCGAGGCTCAGCATCTTCTGCCTCACGCCGAAGACCTCGTGCGCCTCGGCGACGCCTACCGCGACTATAAGCGCGAACACTCCCTTTTGGATTACGACGACCTCCTCTTTGAGCTGGAACGGCTGTTCCTCACACGCCCGGATATCCTCGAAGCCATGCGCCAGCGTTTCCGCCAGATAATGGTGGACGAATATCAGGATACCAACAAGGTGCAGGCCCGCCTCGTTCGGCTCCTCGCCGGAGAGAACGGCAACGTCATGGCCGTGGGCGACGACGCCCAGTCCATCTACGCTTTCCGCGGTGCAACGGTGCATAATATCCTCGAGTTCCCGAGCCTGTTCCAGAATACGCGCATCATACGCCTTGAGGAGAACTATCGCTCCGTCCAGCCCGTGCTCGACATTGCCAACAGCCTGCTGGCCAACACCACCGAAGGCTACAAGAAGACCCTGTTCTCCCGCCGCCCCCTGCCGGATTCCCCGGCGGTCACGCTGTACCGCCCCTTGAGCGACCTGAGTCAGGCCCAACTCGTGGCCAGGCGCATCGAAGAGCTTCTGGACAGTACGAGCCCGCAGGAAATAGCCGTTCTTTTCCGTTCCGGCTACCAGTCCTACCATCTGGAACTGGAGCTGAACAAACGAGGCGTCCCTTTCCGCAAATACGGCGGCCTGCGCTATGCCGAAGCGGCCCATGTGAAGGACGTCATCGCTTTTGCCCGCCTCGTGAGCAATCCGCTAGACCTGCCTTCCTTCGACCGCATAGCAGCCCTTTCCAAGGGCATAGGCCCCAAGACCTCGCGCAAGCTCTTCGACCTTGCCTGCGGCGATGATGAGAAGGCCCTGAAAAAGGCTTGCCAGCGCTGGCCTGATTTCATCGAGAACATGATGCTCGTGTCAGAGCTTCGCGTGAGCGGGGCTCGCCCTGCCGAAGTCATCAGCCGCGTGCTCGAGCATTACCGCCCGAAGATGGAAGAGATTTTCCCCGAAGACTGGCCCCGCCGCCTGCAGGGCCTTGAAGAGATGTCCACCATCGCTTCGTCGTATGAAGACCTTCAGCTTTTCGTGGCCGACCTTTCGCTGGACAGCCCGGAGGAAGCTCCGGAAGAAGATGAAGGCAAGCGCATCACGCTTTCCACCGTCCATTCTTCCAAGGGACTTGAATGGCAGTCCGTGCTCATTATAGACTGTGTGGAGGACCGCTTCCCTTCGCGCCATGCCCTCGTGCGTCCTGAAGACTTTGAGGAAGAACGCCGCCTCATGTATGTGGCTTGTACCCGCGCTAAGGATACCCTGGATATGTTCGTGCCGCTCAGCTTGTACAGCCGTTCTTCCGGCGGGCAGGAACCGGCCACGCCCAGCCCCTTCATCCGAGAACTTCCATCGGATAGGCTGAAAGATATGTACGAGGACTACGGCGGGCGTTTGTTAAGCCGCAAGGTGCAGAGCGCGTCCACGTTTTCCGGCATGCGTAGTTCTTTTGGTGCGCCCGGCGGGAGTTTCGGTTCGTTCCAGCCGCGGAAGCGGCGGGATTGGGACGAGGATGGCCGCCGCGAGAAGCGTTCCTTCCGTGAACGCGAGGACGACTGGCCTCCGCGCGACTACAGCGGGCACGACGATGTTCCCCGCTCCCGTGCCGAGCGCGAGAACGCTGACGATGCCTACCTTGCCGCCGTGCGTTCTGCTCTTCGGACCGGGAAACAGGCTGAGACCCAGCCGGAATCCTCGTCCAAGTCCGACTACCGCAAGCTGGGCTTCTGCCGCCATAAGCTTTTCGGACGCGGAAAGATAGTGGAGGAAGTGGAACCGGGAAAATACCGGGTGAATTTCCCCGGCCTCGGCCTCAAGATAATCCTTGCCGACTACCTCACCATGGAGTAGCCATGCGTCCTGCCAGTGAAGACGATATCCTTGCCATCGTGAGCCGCCATTTCCCTGTCGGGCATCCCAGCCTTCTCCTCGACAGGGGGGACGACTGTGCAGTTCTCAGGGGAGGCGGCCCCCTGGCTGTGACCACGGACATCTTTGCCGAAGACGCACACTTCCGCCGTCGCTACTTCTCCTCCTTCGACATAGGCTGGAAATCTCTTGCCGTGAACATCAGCGACGTGGGGTCCAGCGGCGCGAAGCCTTCGGGGTTCTCCATAGGTCTTACGCTCACCGGAAAAGAAGATGTCGTATGGCTGGAAGGCTTCTGTGCAGGCATGAAAGCTCTCACAGAGCGTTTCGACCTTGCCATCTCCGGAGGCGACCTTGCCCGCTCTTCCCTGCTGAATGTCTGCGTGACGGCATGGGGCGAGCTTTCCGAAACCCTCCCTCGCGGTCTGCGCCGCGGCGTGGCTCAGGAAGGGGACGTGATATTCCTTGTGGGGAACGTGGGCCTGGCGCGTCTCGGACTCACAGCCCTGGAAGCCGCTGATGACGCGGAAGCCTGCTGGGAACGCTGTCCTGTAGCCTGTGCCCAGCATCTGCGGCCCATGCCTCTTGCTTTCGAAGGCATGGCTCTCGGCAGATTCGCTGTTGAGCATGGCCTGCAGGACCGCCTCGGCCTCATGGACGTTTCCGACGGCCTTGCTCGCGATCTGCCCCGCCTTCTGAACAGCCGGAAAAGCGGTCTGGGGGCTGATGTCGTTCTGGATAGCGTACACCCCGAAGTGCGGGAGTACTGTTCTGGACAGGGGCTCGATGCCGTTCAGTTCGCCTTCGAAGGCGGCGAGGACTACGCTCTCGCGGGAACGTGCCCTGCCGAAGAATGGCAGGCTCTCGAAGCTCTGCTCTCCGGCTTTGCGGTGCCGTTTTCCCGCCTTGGCACGGTGCGCCCTGGAGCTGTGACCCTGAACGGTAAGGCTCCCTCCTCGGCCGGCTTCGACCATTTCAGCGCGTGAAACAGGAGAATATAGTATGGAAAAGACCATGGATGCCACCAAGCATATAGCCCTTATCGCCCATGACCAGATGAAGGCCAGCCTTGTGGAGTGGTGCAGGAAGAACTACGAGGCTCTTTCCCATCACTTCCTCTGCGGTACGGGAACGACGGCGAAGCTTATCTCCGAACAGTCCGGCCTGCCCGTGAAGGCCTACCTCAGCGGCCCGCTCGGCGGCGACCAGCAGATAGGCGCGAAAGTGGCGGAAGGGCAGATAGATATGATCATCTTCCTTTCCGATCCGCTCACGGCCCAGCCCCATGACCCGGACGTGAAGGCACTGCTCCGCATAGCGCAGGTCTATAATATCCCCATAGCGAACAATCTCGCCACGGCGGACTTCCTCATCTCTTCGCCCATGTTCTCCGGCTCCTATACCTATCATCGCCCCGATTATGAGCGGGGGAAGAGCTGAGACAGAGCCTGCCTTTGCAGCATAAAAAACAGGACCGTTCCTTTGCGGAGCGGTCCTGTTTTTTATGCAGGCTTATTTCAGCGATGCTCGGCGATGACCTGTTCGATGCGTTCGAGGCCGGCCTTCACGGTGTCGAACGACGGGCCGTAAGAGAAGCGCACCCAGTGGCGCAGAGGTTCGGGCTGCGGCCTGTCGCGGAAGGGGCGTATGTCGAAGAAGCGGCCGGGCACTGTCATGACCTTCTTCTGCAGGCAGGCATGGAAGAACGTGTCGGCGTCGTTGAGAGGCGCGGGGAGCTTTTCGATACTGGCCCAGATGTAGAAGGTAGAAAGCGGCGTCACGGCGGGGTGTATGTTCATGGCTTCCAGCTTTTCCAGCATGAAGGCGCGCTTTCTGGCGAAGGCTTCTCGCACGGCTTTCACTTCGGCGTCGAAGCGTTCAGGGCGCAGGGCTTCGAGCATGGTGCGCTGGGCGAGCATGGTGGGGCCGCCGTCGAGGGCGCTGGCCGCGCGGTTCAGCATCTCTATGCAGTGTTTCGGGCCTACGGTCCAGCCCATGCGCCAGCCGGGGTAACGCTGGTTCTTGGTCATGCCGTCCACGATGAGCACAGGGTCGCGGTCCACGTCTTCCACATAGGAGGCGGCAGAGCACGCGCCTGCGGCGGGAGAGCCGTCGGCATTGTACATGAAGTGCGAGTAGAATTCGTCGATGCCGAGCAGGACTTTGTGGCGGCGAGCCGTCTCAAGGTAGGAGGCGAGCTCTTCGCCCTGTATCACCGCGCCCGTGGGGTTGCAGGGGTTGGAGAAGACGAAGGAGTCCAGACCTTCGGGAGAAGCGGCGAGCTCTTCGAAGCGGGCGGCAGGGATGGCGAATCCGTTCTCGGCGGTGGCGTATTCGCATACCGGCGTGGTGTGCAGACGCTGGTAGTAGAGATAGTCCTCGTAGGCCGTATAGTCCGGGTTGCGGTACAGAATGCGGGACTTGTCGGCCAGTATGGCGAAGAGGCGCGTGAGGGCGAGGCGGCCGCCGCTGGCAATGGATACGTTATCCGCCGTGTACTGCGACTTCATGCCCTTGCGGAACAGGCGGTTGTACATGTCGGCCACGGCCTGGCGGGCTTCCAGAGTGCCGCCCACAGGGCCGTAGGCATGGTCGCCGGGCTGTATGTCGAGGCTGGATATGCGTTCTGGTGCGCCTTCCAGTTCTCCCACTTCGGGCTGGCCCTGGCCGAGGTTGCACCATTCGGGGTTTCCGTTCCAGAAGCCGAGCTTCATGGCTTCGTTCACCACCCAGATGACGCCCATGAAGGGCACCTGACGCACCATGGGGAAATCGTTCTGCATAACTTGCTCCTGCGGCTCTTGGGCGAGCGCCTTGTGTGATAGGCGGAGCATGAGCAATGTCGACAGCTTAGTCAAGCGGCACTCTGCGCTGTTTTGGAGCCGGCGGTTTTCGGGAGGTCTATTGACGGTCGATGCTCATCAGCTTACAGCTTGAGAAGCATCATTCTATGAGGTTTGCGTATGAGCCTGCATCTTACGGCCTATTGGGAAGCTATGGCTTCTCTCCATCCTGGACTGACTCCGGCCCGCATCATCTCCCAGGAACGGGGGATGTATCGCATCCAGACGGCTGAGGGGAGCATGAACGCCAGCGTTTCCGGCAAGTTCCAGTTCGAATCCCGGAGCCCTTCCGCCTTCCCTGCCGTGGGCGACTATGTGATGGCCGACCTTTCAGACCCGGATACCGTGGTCATCCATGCCATACTTCCGCGCAAGACCCTGTTCCTTCGTCAGGCCGCCGACGGCCGCAAGGAACAGGCCGTAGCCGCCAATATCGATACGGTGTTCCTCTGCGTGAGCATGAACGCCGACTTCAACCTGCGCCGCCTCGAACGCTACCTCGTTGCCGCCCGCGAGAGCGGAGCGCGCCCCGTGGTGGTGTTCACCAAGACAGACCTTATCGACTTCGTTCCGGAAGTTCTGGACGAGGTGAAGGAAGTCTCCGGCGATGCCGACATCGTGATGACTTCCGTTTACGGAGAGGACGGCTTCGGCCAGCTCCTTCCCTATCTGGAAGCCGGAAGCACTGTCGTTTTCGTAGGCTCTTCCGGCGTGGGCAAGTCCACGCTGGTCAACTGCCTGCTGGGCGAGGAGCGTCAGGAAGTCGGCGAAGTGGGCGAACTCGGCCAGGGCCGCCACACCACGCGGCGCCGCGATCTCTTTGAGCTTCCCGGCGGGGCTATGGTCATCGATACTCCCGGCATGCGCGAGCTGGGCATGTGGGATGCAGAGTCCGGCGTGGAGCAGACCTTCGACGACGTCGAGGCCGTGATAGCTTCCTGCCGTTTCAGCGACTGCACCCACAGGGGCGAGCCTGGCTGTGCTGTGCGCGCCGCCCTTGAGAGCGGCGAGCTGGACGGAGAACGCTGGGAATCCTACCTCAAGCTGAAGGCCGAGAACGAAGAGGCCGCCGAGAAGGCGCGCCGCATAGCCGCCAAGCAGGAGAAGTTCCGCCAGAACGTCAGGACTGGAAAGTATGGCGGCAAGGGCGGTACGAAGAGCGGCGGCAAGAAGCGACGCTGATGCCGTTCTTTCATGCCCGGCCTGTATCATGCGAAAAGAAGCCCGCACCTTTCGGTACGGGCTTCTCTGCTATGCGGGATGCTGAGCCTTACACCATGTCAGGGGTGATGGCTTCGAGGCCGCCCATGTAGGGGCGGAGCACAGTGGGGATAACGATGGTGCCGTCAGCCTGCTGGTAGTTTTCGATAACGGCCACGAGAGAACGGCCGGTGGGCAGGCCGGAGCCGTTCAGGGTATGCACGAATTCAGGCTTGCCGCCGTCCTTGGGACGGAAACGTATGTTGGCGCGGCGGGCCTGGAAGTCCACACAGTTGGAGCAGGAAGAGATCTCGCGGTACACGCCCTGGCCGGGGAGCCACACTTCCACGTCATAGGTCTTGGCAGAGCCGAAGCCCATGTCGCCGGTGCAGAGGGTGATGGTGCGGTAGGGCAGTTCCAGCTTTTCAAGCAGGAGCTCTGCACAGCGGCGCATGTTTTCCAGTTCGTCCCAGGACTTTTCAGGATGGGCGAAGCGAACCATCTCTACCTTCACGAACTGATGCTGGCGGATGAGGCCGCGCACGTCCTTGCCGGCGGAACCGGCTTCGGAACGGAAGCAGGGGGTGCCGGCAGTGTAGCGCAGAGGGAGCATGTCTTCTTCAAGGATCTCGCCGGCGTGCAGGTTGGTCACGGGCACTTCGGCGGTGGGGATGAGGTAGTAGTTCCACACGGGCATCTTGAAGAGGTCTTCCTCGAACTTGGGGAGCTGGCCGGTGCCCTGCATGGTAGCGGCGTTGACCATGTAGGGAGGAGCGATCTCCACAGCGCCGAATTCGGTAGTCTGGGTATCGAGGTAGAAGTTCATGAGGGCGCGTTCGAGGCGGGCGAACACGCCGTGGCTCACGCAGAAGCGGGAACCGGCGAGCTTGGCGCCGCGTTCGAAGTCGAGTCCGCGGGCGGCGGCGCCCACTTCGAAGTGCTGCTTCACGGGGAAATCGAACTCGCGGGGAGTGCCCCAGCGATGCAGTTCGGGGTTGTCGTTCTCATCGGCGCCCACGGGCACGGAAGCGTCGGGGATGTTCGGCACGCGGAGCATCCACTGGGTCACCTGCTCCTTGATCTCGTTGGCTTCCACGTCAAGGGCCTTGATGCGGTCGGAGAGCTGGCCGAGTTCGGCCACGAGGGCGGAGGCGTCTTCACCGGCGCGCTTCATCTTGGCCACTTCGCCGGAGCGGGCGTTGCGTTCGCTCTTGAGAGTCTCCACTTCGGTGAGGGCGGCGCGGCGGCGGGCGTCGAGTTCGAGGAATTCATCCACAGAGATGTTGGAATGGCGGTCGGCAAGGGCCTTGGCCACCACTTCGGGCTGTTTCTGGAGCAGTTTGAGATCGAGCATGCGATACTTCCTTAATTCTGCAAGATATGGTCTGGCTTGCGCCGGAACTTCAAAAGAGGCTAGCAGTTTAGCCTGAGAGAGCCGGGGCGTCAATGTTCTGGTGTCCCTGTATGTGGGCAAGGTTCCTTCCCCTTGACCGCAAGAGGCTCAGCACGTAAACTTTTCTGCGATTTTTTTGAACTGAACGCGCTGGGCGCACTGGATATCCTATGGCAGCAAACGCATCTCTGGCGGCTCTTTACCGCCCGCAGACATTCGCCGAAGTGGTCGGGCAGGACATGGTGAAGTCCATCCTTTCCCGAGCCGCCCGTGAAGACCGTGTGGCCCCGGCCTACCTGCTCAGCGGTACGCGCGGCGTGGGCAAGACCACCATCGCCCGCATCTTCGCCAAGGCTCTGAACTGCGAGCACGCTCCCACGGGCGAACCCTGCAACCAGTGCGAGGCTTGCCGCCGCATCACGCAGGGCTCTTTTGTGGACGTGGTGGAGATAGACGGAGCTTCCAACCGAGGCATCGACGACATACGCCGCCTGCGCGACGCTGTGGGCTATGCTCCCCTTGAAGGCCGCTACAAGGTCTTCATCATAGACGAAGCGCACATGCTCACCAAGGAAGCCTTCAACGCCCTGCTCAAGACTCTGGAAGAGCCTCCGGCGCGGGTTACCTTCATCCTCGCCACCACGGAACAGCATAAGTTCCCGGTGACTATCGTGAGCCGTTGCCAGCATTTCGTGTTCCGCCAGATCCCCGAAGCCACGCTGGAAGCGCATATCAGCAATATCCTCGACCGCGAAGGACGCCCCTTCGAACAGGAGGCGGCCCATCTCATCGCCCGCCGTGCGGCTGGTTCCGTGCGCGATTCCATGAGCCTGCTCGGCCAGGTGCTGGCTCTGGGCTGTGCGCCCGGCGAGGCTCTCACTGCACGCATGGCCCGCGAAGTTCTCGGACTGGCTGGCCAGGAAGTCATGGACCGCCTGCTCTCCGCTCTTGCCACGCACGACACCACGGGCATCACAGTCCTCGTGCGTGAACTTCTGGCTCAGGGGGCGGACATGGGCTTCTTCCTGCGCGAACTGGGAAGCCTCTGGCGCGACCTTTTCCTTATCAAGCAGGCCGGGCGCGATGCCGCTCAGGAACTCGACCTGCCGCAGAGCGAGCGAGAACGCCTTGCCGACATGGCGTCCCAGTTCACGCTGACCTATATCCATGCCGCGTGGCAGATGACGCTGGACTCCCAGCGGCGCATACTCACCAGCCTTGAGCCTTCCGCCGGCCTTGAGCTCCTGCTCCTGAACCTTGCCATGCTGCCTCGCCTGCTCCCCGTGGAGGAGCTTGGGGGCAAGACTGTTTCCGGCGAAGCTCGTCCTGCATCTGCTTCGGCTCCCGCCTCTGCTCCCACGCCTGTCCCACCTGCGGCTCCCGCACGTCAGCCTGTCCAGCGAACTGCCTCGTTCGCGCCTCAGGCTCCTGCGCCGCACCCGGCGGCGCCTTCAGCGGATTTCGGAGAGGAGCCGCCCATGGAAGATATACCCGTGGACGCCTATGAGCAGGACGCCTTCCGCCCTTTCGAAGATGACGGCATCCCGGAACCGGCTTTTGTGAGCCCTGCTCCCCGGCCTGCCGTCCAGCCCCGTCCTCAGGCACAGCGTGCTTTCGTTCCTCCAGTCGCGCCGAACCGCAGCTCTGCTCCTGCCCCTGAGTTCAAGCGTCCGGCCCAGATGTTCCAGCCACCGAAAAAGGCTGAGGTGCAGGAGCAGCGAGCTTTCGTACCGCCGATGCAGAAGCCGGCTTTTCCTCAGAACTCCTTGACGGACAAGGGAAAAACTGCTGAAACTCAGGGCGCGCCGCGCCGTGAGGCTGCCGATTGGAAAAATATTCCCGTGGATGCTTCTCTGGCATGGCCTGCCTTCCTCGCTTCCTGCGAGGGAAATGCCGATATCCCCATTCCCATGCTTCGCCAGCTTTCAGGCGAAGTGCGCGGGAACTGGCTCGTGCTCCTTCCTTTCTCTCAGGTCGTGGGGCAGCAGATGCAGAGGCCGGAAAAGCTCCGAGCCTTGGAAGCTCTTGCAGCCAAGTGGGCAGGCAGGCCGCTCCAGCCTGTGTTCCGCGCCCCGCAGAAGATAGTGCGTACCGAGGCTGAGATAAGAGAAGAAATGAGTCAGCACCCTGTGGTGAAGCATCTGCAGGAAGCTTTCGATGCCATGCTGGTGCGCTGTACGCCCAGCCGATAACTCGTAAACAAGGGCCTCGCGCCACTCTAAGGAGAAAACCATGAAGAATATGAACGACCTGCTCCGTCAGGCTCAGGTGATGCAGAACAAGATCGCCCGTCTCCAGCAGGAAATGGCTGAAAAGGACGTGGAAGCTTCCGCCGGCGGCGGCATGGTCAAGGTCGTGATGAACGGCCGTCAGGAAATGAAGTCCATCGTCATCGACAAGGCCGTCATGGAATCCGGCGACAACGAAATGCTGCAGGATCTCGTTATGACCGCCGTGAACGAGGCCGTGCGCATCGGCCGTGCCAACCTTGAACGCGAAATGGCCAATATCTCCGGCGGCATCCGCATTCCCGGCATGTTCTAATCCTGCACACTCACGCATACGCAGAAGGCCGCTTCTCTGAACGAGGTTCTGAGACGCGCCCTTCTTGATGATGGGGGCGTGGGGGAGATCATCTCCCCCACATTTTTCTCTTAGTCTTCACGGCGGCGGGGGCGGTCGCCACGGTCACGGCGCTCGCCGCGGCGTTCGTTGCGGCGGTCGCGGTCGCCGCCTTCACGGGGTTCGCGGGGTTCGCGACGGGGAGCGGGGCGGGCGGTGTCTTCAGGGTTCCATTCGATGCCCTGGGCTTCAAGGATGCAGGCCTTGCGGGAAGCGCGGATGCGGTCGCCGTTGATCTCGATGACCTTGACCATCATGTCTTCGCCGAGGTGGGCCACATCTTCGGTCTTCTCGACGCGGTTGGTGTCGAGCTGGGAGATGTGCACGAGGGCTTCGAGGTTGGGCAGGATCTCGACGATGGCGCCGATTTCGAGGATACGCTTGACCTTGCCGTTGTAGTTCTTGCCGAGTTCAGCGCGCTGGTCGTAGTAGAGCACCATTTCCTTGGCAGCCTGCATGGACTGCTGGGTGGGAGCGAAGATGGTGATACGGCCGGAATCTTCGATGTCGATGGCAGCGCCGGTAGCAGAAGTGATGGCCTTGATGTTCTTGCCGCCGGGGCCGATGATCATACGGATGATTTCGGGGTTCACGAACACTTCTTCATGCTGAGGAGCGTAGGGAGAGAGTTCGGAACGAACTTCGGGAAGGGCTTCGGCCATGACACCGAGGATGTGCAGACGGGCCACGCGAGCCTGTTCCATGGCGCGAGCCATGACTTCGGTGGGCAGACCGTTGATTTTGATGTCCATCTGGATGGCACTGATGCCTTCGGCGGTACCGGCGATCTTGAAGTCCATATCGCCGAGGGCGTCTTCGTC
>JAFQPD010000124.1 GCA_017411945.1 Mailhella sp. | reverse complement strand
GATCCCATTCCGAACTCGGCAGTCAAGCTCTTCATCGCCCATGATACTGCATACTTTTGTGTGGGAAAGTAGGCCGATGCCAAGGTTTTCTTTAGAAAGGCCGTCTTACGACGGCCTTTCGTCGTTTAAAATCCCCCACGCCGCAAAAGCCCCGCCGTGCTCCTCGCAGGATGCATGGCGGGGCTTTTGTGGCACGAAGGTGGGAAGTTTTTTCTTTAGAACTTCCTCTCTTTCCTCCGCAAGAAATATTCTTTACTTCAGCGCGCTGGGCAGGAAGAGGGAACGTACGTCAACGCGGTTGCGCATCATTCCGTTGTCGATGAGGAACTGCTGGTCGTCTTCCATGGTCTTCAGGTCGTTTTCATCGAAGCGGCGCACGAAGACCGTCCAGTTGAAGAGCTTTTCCGCATCGGCAAGGCTGATGCCCTGTTCCTTGGCGCCGATGGCGATGGCTTCGGCATGGTTCTGCTCCATCCATACGGTAGCTTCCTCGTGGGCTGCAAGAACAGCTTCGAGCTGTTCAGGGTGTTCTTGGATGAAGCGTTCGCTGGCAGTCATCATGAGCTTGGGCACGGCGAAGCCCTTGGCCGTGGCGAGCACGGTATCGCCTTCGTTCGAGCAGTTTATCAGGAAGTTGGCGGCCACAAGCGCGGCATCCACAGAGCCGTTCTTCATGGCGGCAACGCCCTTGGGAATGCCCATCTGCACGAATTTCACGTCCCTGGCGGAGAGTCCGTTGGCCTTGAGAGCGGAAACGAGGATCTGATGGAGCACTGTGCCCTTGGGGCCGGCAACGGTCTTGCCCTTGAGCTCGGCTATGCTTTTCACTCCGCCCTTGGGGGCAACGATGCCGAAGACTTCCAGAGGGCGGGACACGCCAGCAACGATCTTCACCGGATTGCCTTCGCCGTTGGCGATGAGTGCGGAGGTGGAATTCATCACGCCACTCACGTCGAGGTCGCCGCTGGCCATGGCCTGTGCCTGCGCAGCTCCGGAATTGATGTCGTACCACTTCACAGAAACGCCCAGCTTTTCTAGATGCTTTTCAAGGATGCCGCGTTCCTTCATGACGATATGCTGGAGGTTGAACGGCGACTTCACATAGCAGATGCGCAAGGTCTTTTCCGAGGCAAAGGCGGCAGCGGTCAGGCACAGGGTGGCGGCAGTCGCCAGCAGGAATGAAGAAATTCGTTTCATGGGAGTTTTCCTTTATGACTGGAGTTTGCTGGGATAGTAGGTGCGAAGTCCGTTTCTGGCAAGTATCTCTGAAGAAAAGGGCGCATAAATGTTGCCCGCATCAGAGACTTTCTTTATGAAAAAGAAAAAGGAGCTGAAGTCGTGCGGGTATGCGCCATACAGATGGATATTGTTAAAGGAGACAGGGAGGCCAATCAGGCCTCCGTTCGACGCCTTGCCGTTGAGGCAAAAAAACTCTGTTCGCCGGACGTCATCGTACTGCCGGAGCTGTGGTCTACGGGATACGCCCTGGAACAGTCTTCAGAACTGGCAGACGAGCTGGGCGACGCCTCTTTTCTTGGAGGGCTGGCCTGCGAGCTGGGAGCGTCCTTCGTCGGCGGCTCTGTGCTGGCGGCAGACGGAGGAAAGTTTTTCAACAGGGCCCAAGTCATCGATAGAGCAGGTCATTATGCGGCCTCGTATGACAAGGTCCATCTGTTCCGCCTCATGGACGAAGACAGATTCCTTGCCTCCGGAAGCAGGCTGTCGCTTTTTGACGCAGGCGGCCTGCGCTGCGCTTCTGTCATCTGTTACGACATCCGTTTCTGTGAGCTTCTGCGCCGCCTGGCTGTGGAAGGGGCAGAATGCCTTTTCGTCAGTGCGGAATGGCCCAGCCCCCGCATAGGTCATTGGAGTACTCTCCTGCGTGCCCGCGCCATAGAGAACCAGATGTTCCTTGCCGCCTGCAACCGATGTGGCATCACTGAAGGAACGGAGTTTGCCGGGCATTCAGCCCTCATTGCCCCCGATGGAAGAATACTGGCTGAAGCCGGAACGAGCGAGGAGATCATCTGGGCCGATTTCGACCCGGAACAGGTACGCCAGGCGAGGAAGCTGATTCCTGTGTTTGAGGACAGGGTGCCTGAACTGTATTGAGGTCATGCCTATGAAAAAACGGCCTGTCCCGGAAAGGGACAGGCCGTTTTTCATGCTAAGCGCAGGGAGGCAATGCCTCCCGGAAACTTAGATCTTGATGAAGCCGAGGGTGGCGGCCACGGAGGAAGCCAGCACCAGAAGGAGAATGACAGGAGCGAGGTAGGTCAGGCAGAAGCGGAACACAGCTTCACCCTTGAAGGCGGAGGTGGACTTGATTTCGTCCACGATCTTCTGGGTGCCGACCACGCGGCTGATGAGTATGCAGGTGAGCAGGGCGCAGAGCGGGCAGAGGATGGAGCTGGCGAGGAAGTCCATCATATCGAGGATGGAGAGGCCGGCGATGGAGATGAAGTCCCAGGCGCCGAAGCCGAGGGAACAGGGGATGCCCAGGGCGATGGCTTCGAAGAACATGAACATGGTAGCGCGCTTGCGGCTCCACTTCAGTTCGTCGGTAAGGGTGGACACGCAGGTCTCCAGGATGGAGATGCTGGAGGTGAGGGCGGCGAAGAACACCATGATGAAGAAGGCGGCGCCGATGAAGGAGCCCATGCCCATGCTTTCGAAGACCTTGGGCAGGGTGATGAACATCAGGCCGGGGCCGGCGTTCACAGCGGCGGCGTCACCGCCGGAGAAGGCGAACACAGCGGGGATGATCATGAAGCCAGCAAGCATGGCCACAGTGGTGTCCATGAGGCCGATGCGGATAGTGGCCTTTTCCACGTCCACGTCCTTCTTCATGTAGGAGCCGTAGGTAATGAGGATGCCCATGCCCACGGAGAGGGAGAAGAAGAGCTGGCCGCAGGCGGCGACCACGGTCATGATGGAGAACTTGGAGAAGTCGGGGATAAGGTAGTAGGCGATGCCGGCACCGGCGCCGGGACGGGTCATGGAGTACACGGCAATGATGAAGGCGAGCACGAGCAGGATGGGCATCATGATCACGGAAGCGCGTTCCACGCCCTTCTGCACACCCATCAGGATGATGGCGGCGGTGCAGCCGAGGAAGATGAGATGCCAGGTCACGGGCACGAAGTCGCTGGTGATGAAGCCCACGAAGAAGCCGTCGGCTGCCGCGCCGGTGCCGCCGCCGGTGAGGTATTCGAACATGTACTTGATGACCCAGCCGCCGATAAGGCAGTAGTAGGGCAGGATGATCATGGGCACGATGGCGTTCAGCCAGCCGCCCATTTTGAGGAAGCCGCTGGCCTTATCCGCAAAGGTGCGGTAAGCGCCCACAGGGCTGAGGCGGGTATTACGGCCAAGGCTGGTTTCGGCCATGATGAGGGCATAGCCAAAGGTGAACAGAAGGAGGAAGTAGATGAGCAGGAAGATGCCGCCGCCGTACTTGGCGGTGAGGTAGGGGAAACGCCAGATGTTGCCGAGGCCGACAGCAGAGCCGGCAACGGCAAGGATGTAGCCGAGGTTGCCCGAGAACAGGCCGCGGGAATCGCCAGAATTGGAAGACATAAATACTCCTGAATACGAAAGTTCCTGACAAGATATAAGAGCCTACAAAAAATGACAAGCAAAACTTGAAGTTGCAAGATTGGTTTATTTTTATACAACATGTTGATTTTTTATCCGTATTTATCTTGGCGTGCGAGTAAATTTTTTGAAGCGGCGGATTTTTGTTGCTGGCTCAAATCGAATTTGTAACATTGTTGTCATAAAATTCTGGCAAGGTGCGCATAGCTGAACCCTATCCGAATCTGGAGAACGCATAATGTCCTTGTTTACCGCGATGCAGCTGCTTGGCGGCGTAGGCCTCTTTCTTTATGCCATCAAGCTCATCAGTGACTCCCTCCAGCTCCTTGCCGGTGAGCGCATGCGCAACATCATCGGCATGTTCACCAAGACTCCCCTGCTCGGCGTGATCCTTGGTGCAGGCGTTACCATGGTCATACAGAGCTCCAGCGCCACCACCGTCATGACTGTGAGCTTCGTGGAAGCCGGGCTCATGACGCTGACGCAGGCCATCGGCGTCATCATGGGCGCGAATATCGGCACGACCATCACCGGCCAGATACTCGCCTTCAAGATCAAGGACTTTGCCTACCTGTTCATCATGGTGGGCATACTGCTCATGTTCGTGTGCAAGTCCAAAACGTGGAAGCATGCCGGCGAAGGCCTGTTTGGTTTCGGCCTGCTCTTTATCGGCATGCAGACTATGGAAAGTTCCATGGCCTTCCTCAGGGACAGGCAGGACATTTTCCTCATGTTTTCCCATAATCCTTTCCTTGGCCTTCTTGCCGGTGCCGGCCTCACGCTTCTGGTCCAGTCCAGCTCCGCCACCGTTGGCCTGACCATAGCCCTCGGTTCGCAGGGGCTTCTGCCGCTCGATGCCGCCATCCCGATCATCTTCGGCGACAATATCGGCACCACCATCACCGCCGTGCTTGCCGCCATGGGCACTGGCCGCGCCGCCCGTCAGGCCGCCGCTTCCCATGTGATGTTCAATCTTCTCGGCGTATGCGTGTGGCTGCCGCTCATGCCTTTCTACCTTGGCTTCATCGAGTCCACCTCTTCTTCCATCGGTCATCAGATAGCCAACGCCCACTCGCTGTTCAACATCTGCAACACTCTGCTCTTCCTGCCCTTCGTCAGGCCTTTTGCCGCTCTGGTCAGAAAGATATTCCCCGACGCTCCCCACATCGACACGCGCGATACCAAATTCCTTGACCCGAACCTCATCCAGCGCACTCCCGTGGTGGCCATCAGCTGCGTGCGCCGCGAATGCCGCGCCATGGGCGAACTGCTCGAGGATTTGCTCAGCCATGTGGAACGCCTGTTCTTCGAGGGCAAGGAAAGTGAGCGCGAAAACATCATGGAGCTGGAAGACAAGCTCGATCGCGTGGAGACCGCCATTCGCCTCTATGCTGCGGACATCCTGCAGGCCGGCATCGACGGCAAGCCCGCCGCCGAACTCGAAGCCCTCGTCGTCAGCGCAGGCGACCTTGAGCGCATAGGCGACAAGGGCAAGCGCATGATGGACTTCTACGACTACCGCAAGAAGCGCGGCAAGGAATTCTCGCCCGAAGCCATGAAGGAGATACGAGATCTGTTCCGCGATGCGCGCCAGGTCCTGTCCATGGCTCTTTCCTATATCAACATAGAGAATGATGAGGCTGTGACCCGTGAAGCCCTCGCCGACCTTGCCCTGCGCATCCGCAAAGGCGAGAACGAGCTGCGCAACAACCATGCCCAGCGTTTGAGCGAAGGCAAGTGCTCCGCCGAATCCGGCCTGGTGTTCATCGACGTGCTCGGTGCCGTGGAGCAGATCGCCTACCGCTCCAGAAAGATAGCCGACCATATGTGCGAAAAGCGCGGAGAATAGGCTTCGAAACTTTTAGGAAAGCCGCCGTCGGGGTTCTGTCTGACGGCGGCTTTCCTCGTGGAGAAAGTGATTTTAGAAACTTGCGCCTGTGGCTCTGGACATTGGCGCAAAAGTGTTTAATCTTGCTGGCAACCAATAGAAAGACAGCTTGTCTGTGGGCGAAAGCTCATCCGAATCCAGGAGACAATTATGTGGGAATATACTGATACTGTTCGTGATCACTTCCTGAACCCGCGCAACGCCGGCGTTCTCGAAGATGCCAATGTCATTGGCGAAGCCGGCAGCCTTGCCTGCGGCGACGCCCTCAAGCTCATGCTGAAGGTCAGCCCCGAAGGCGTCATCGAAGATGCCAAGTTCCAGACCTTCGGCTGCGCCAGCGCCATCGCTTCCAGCTCCGCCCTCACCGAGCTCATCAAGGGCAAGACCATGGAAGAGGCCGCACAGATGACCAATAAGGAGATCGCCGACTACCTCGGCGGCCTTCCCAAGGAAAAGATGCACTGCTCCGTCATGGGCGAAGAGGCTCTCGAAGACGCCATCCGCCGCTGGAAGGGCCTGCCTCCCAAGAAGCACGATGAAGAAGGCCGCCTCGTGTGCAAGTGCTTCGGCGTGACTGACCTGCAGATCATCAAGGTCGCTCAGGAAAACAACCTGTCCAGCGCCGACGATGTGACCCACTTCATCAAGGCCGGCGGTGCCTGCGGTGCCTGCAAGGACGAGATCCAGACCATACTCGACAAGCTCCGCGCTGTTGAGAAGCCCATGGTGGAGATTAAGCCCGTGGCCCGCATGACCAACGTGCAGCGCATGCAGAAGGTCATGACCATCCTCAGCCAGGACATCGCCCCCCGCCTCGCCCTTGACGGCGGCAGCATCGAACTCATCGATGTGGACGGCACCACTGTCGTCGTGGCCCTGCGCGGCGCCTGCTCCGGCTGCCATGCCAGCCAGCTCACCCTGAAGAATCTGGTGGAGAAGACCCTGCGCGAGCAGGTCGACCCTGCCATCAATGTCGTGGAGGCGTAACATGGCAGACCGCACCAACGTCATCTACTTCGACAATAACGCTACCACTGCCGTTGCCCCTGAAGTGCTCGAAGCCATGCTTCCCGCCTTCGGTCCGCTCTACGGCAACCCTTCCAGCATGCATACCTTCGGCGGCCAGATGGGCCGCTGGCTGAACACTGCCCGCGAGCAGGTAGGCCAGCTCATCGGTGCCGATCCCGAGGAAGTCATCTTCACGTCCTGCGGTTCCGAGTCCGACAACTCCGCATGGTACTCGGCCACCGTGACCCAGCCCGAGAAGCGTCACGTCATCACCACCAAGGTCGAGCATTCCGCCGTGCTCGCCTACGGCCACTACCTTGAAGACAAGGGCTACGACGTGACTTGGCTCGGTGTGGACGACAAGGGCCAGATCGACCTTGAGGAGCTTGAGCGTTCCATCCGTCCCGATACCGCTCTCGTTTCCATGATGTACGCCAACAACGAGACCGGCACTATCTTCCCCATCGACAAGGTGGCCCAGATCGTGAAGGCGCATGGCGTCCAGCTCCATGTCGACGCTGTGCAGGCCGTGGGCAAGGAGATCATTGATCTCAAAAAACTGCCCATCGACTACCTCGCCATGTCCGGCCACAAGCTCCATGCCCCCAAGGGCATCGGCGTCCTCTATGTCCGCCGCGGCACTCGTTTCCGCCCCTTCCTCAAGGGCGGTCATCAGGAACGCGGCCGTCGCGCCGGTACTGAAAACGTGCCTTACATCATCGGTATGGGCAAGGCTTGCGAGCTCGCCGGCGCCAATATCCAGGAAGAGCGCACTCAGGTCGCCGCCATGCGCGACCGCCTGCAGGCCGGCCTGCTTGCCGCCATCCCGAACTGCAAGATCAACGGCGATGAAGCCCACCGCCTGCCCAATACTGTGAACATCTCCTTCGAAGCCGTGGAAGGCGAAGCCCTCCTGCTTCAGATGGACCAGTACGGCATCTGCGCCAGCTCCGGCTCCGCCTGCACTTCCGGCAGTCTTGAACCTTCCCATGTGCTCCGCTCCATGGGCGTTCCCTTCACCTATGCCCATGGTTCCGTGCGCTTCAGCCTCTGCCGCTACAATACCGAAGCCGAAGTGGACCGCGTGCTCGAAGTCATGCCCAAGATCGTCCACAACCTCCGCGAGATCTCTCCCTTCGCGGCTTTCCTGAAGAAGTAAGAGTGTCGTTACGGGGGCGGGAAGGAACTTTTCTGGAGAAAAGTTT
>JAFQPD010000123.1 GCA_017411945.1 Mailhella sp. | reverse complement strand
GCACGCGCATCGGGCTTTCGTTTTGCAGAATGTGCTGTCAGCATAAATAAAAAGCTTTGGGGATAGGGGGATGGGGTGCGGGGAAGGGGGAAAGAGACCTTTCTCGAGCGACCGAAGGCGGCCCGAAGGGCTGTAGCCGTTAGGCACGCGAAACGAAGTGCGCGCGGGCCTTACGGATATCGACAGCAGCGATAAGGGCTTTTCCCCCTTCCCCGAAAAACTCATTCTCCCTTCTTCAAGCCTTTGGCTACCATGGCGCCGCTGGCGAAGGCCCAGTGGATGTTGTAGCCGCCGAGGAGGCCGGTGATATCGACGATCTCGCCGCAGAAGTAGAGGCCGGGGACGTGGCGGCTTTCGAGCCTGCGGGTGAGGGCGGAGAGGGCGATGCCGCCAGCTGCAGCTTCGGCGCGGCGCAGACCTTCCGTGCCTGCAGGCAGGGCTGTGAAGCGGTGGACGATGTCCGCAAGGCGCAAGCGGTCCTTCTTTCCGAGTTCTGCTACCTTGCGGCGTGCGAGGTCTTCAGGGCAGAGGGTGTCGGCAAGGCGGGCAGGCAGACGGCGTGCCAGCAGATTGCGCACGATGAGCTTGCCGCTTTCCTTCTCGCCGAGCAGGTCCAGCATAGGGAGCTCAGGCAGGAAGTCTATGACCAGTTCCATTCCGGGCTTCCACCAGCAGGAGGCCACGAGCACGGCCGGGCCGCTTACGCCGCGGTGCGTGAACAGCAGAGAGCGTATGCCTTCCGGGTCGGGCCAAGTGAGGCCGGTGCTGCCTTTCAGACCGAGGCGCACGTTAAGGCTGATGCCTTCGAGTCCAGAGAGAGGCCAGTTCTCCGGCATGACCAGCGGGACGAGCACAGGGCGGAAGGGGATGGTTTCATGCCCCCAGGAGGCGGCGAGGCGCAGGAGCTGGTCGTTTGCGCCAAGCTGAGGGCAGGCCGGGGAGCCAGCCGCGATGACGATCTGGCGGGCCGTGACTTTTTCCTGCCCGGAGAACAGTGTGAAATGTTTCTTCGGGCCGCTTCTGCCGAAGGCGGGGCCGGACTCAGAACCTTCCGCATCTGGCGGCGTGACATTCTTTGCGCTATGCCCCAGGAAGAAGTCCACGCCGGCATCGTCGCACTGCAGGGCAAGTCGTTCAGCCATGAAGGAGGCCGGCTTGAGGCCGAATATCTGGCCGAAGTCGCGTTCTTCCCATGGAAGGCCAAGTTCCCGCATGAGCTCAAGGGCGTCGTCGCAGGAGAATGCTTTGAGGGCAGAACGCAGTATGCTGGTGTCTTCGCCGACGTAGCGGTTCTCCGCCAAAATGCGGTTGGTGATATTGCCCTTTCCGCCGCCTGCGACAGCGAGCTTGACGCCGGGGTCTTCGTGGCTGTCGATGAGGGCCACGCTCAGGCCGCGCCGTGCCGCATTGCGGGCGCACAGCAGCCCGGCAGGGCCGGCGCCGATGATAGCAACGTCGTAGATCATCAGGACTCCTTTTCTGCTTAGCGCATTGCGCTCACGAGAGCGACGGCCTTGAGACCTTTCAGTTCGCCGGTGAAGCCGAGCTTTTCTTCAGTGGTGGCTTTGAAGGCGACGTGTTCAAGAGGAAGGTCGAGCAGGCGCGCCACGTTGCGGCGTATGGCGTCGGCGTGGGGAGCGAGTTTGGGCTTCTGGGCGATGACAGTGAGGTCGACGTGGCAGATGCGCAGTCCGGCTTCGGCGGCCATGCTCATCACATGGTCGAGGAGGACGACGGAGGAGATGCCGTCGAACTTCGGATCGTTGTCGGGGAAAAGGTGGCCTATGTCGCCAGCGGCAAGACAGCCGAGCAGGGCGTCCATGAGGGCGTGCAGGAGCACGTCGCCGTCGGAGTGCGCGCTCACGAGGTAGTCGCCGCCTATCTCCACGCCGCCGAGCATGAGCGGACGGCTGCCGCCGTAGGCGTGAACGTCGTAGCCGTAGCCGCAGCAGGGGAGGAGGGGCTTGTTTTCCATGAGCATAGCGAGATCCTGCGGATTGGTTATCTTGATATTTTCGGGGTCGCCCTCGATGACGAGCACGGGCAGTTCACTGCGCTCCATGAGGGATGCATCATCGGTGACGTCCCAGCCTTCGGCTTCGGCCTGCGCGTGGGCCATGCGCAGTTCTTCAAGAGGAAAAGCCTGAGGCGTCTGCACGGCGCGGAGCTGGGAGCGGACGGGGGTCTCGACCACGACGCCGTCATCATCGACTTCCTTGATGGTGTCGGTGACGGGCAGGCCGGGGATGACGCCGCAGATGCCGGGATCATCATGGAGGGCGCGGGCAAGGCGGGTGACCAGCGCTGTGCTCAGGAAGGGGCGGGCACTGTCGTGCACGAGCACGCTGGAACATTCCGGGGGCAGCTCTTCGAGTCCGTGGCGCACGGAATCCTGCCTGCGGGCTCCGCCTTCTGCGGTGGCAATACGTACTCCAAGATTATTAGATTTATCTAATTTTTTCAGCTCGGCTTCCGCTTCGTCCTTCTTGTCGGCAGGGAAGACGAAAACAAGGCCATGCACGGCGGGAGAGGCGGCCATGGCCTGTGCCGAATGCCACCAGAGAGGTGCGTTCTTCCAGCGCAGGAACTGCTTGGCTTCGCCGCCCGTGGCTTCCGCCATGCGCCTTCCCTGGCCGGCGGCAAGGATGATGCCCCAGCATTCGTTTTGCATACTGCCTCCAGATATGTTTCCGCCGTTGGCGATAGTAAAAAAGGGAGGGAACTTTCGCTCCCTCCCTGAATAAAGGAGTCGGACTATAAGCCGGGTTTTGTACCGTTCCGAAGAACAGCGGCTGTCATTCCTCTAGAGGCACGGTTACCCGTGCCTTCAAGCAACCTACCCGGAAACCATG
>JAFQPD010000122.1 GCA_017411945.1 Mailhella sp. | reverse complement strand
GGCCTCTTCAAGGATGCCGAGCATGGTGTCTGTTTCTTCGACGGAGAGCTGGCCCGGTGCGCTCGCGCTGTTTCCGGCGTGGGCGAAGGTGGCGGCAGACCCGAAGCTCTGCCCGCTCACGCGGCTTACGGCTCCCAGCGGGCCCATGCTCATGGTGATGACGGGGCGGTCCGCGTACTTCGAGGTCATCTCCTCGGTGGCGGCAAGCAGGGTGAGCACGTCCGCCCGGCTCTGCGGCATCACGGAAGCCTTGAGTATGTCTGCGCCCAGCTCGTCCTGCATCACGCGCAGGCGGCGCACTATCTCGCCCTTCTCCGGCGTGGCCTCGTAGTCGTGGAAGCTGGCTATCACCGGGATATGGCAGTTGTGCGCGTGCTGGATGAGCTCGGCGGAGCGGCCGGACTTATGGAAAGCCTCGATGTCGATGAGGTCCACGTTCTTGCTGTCGCAGAGGGCCTTGATGAGCTGGGCGTAGCCCTCGTCGCTGATGGGGCAGGAGCCGCCCTCCTCCACCGTTCGGAACGTGGCGATGAGGGCCACGGGTATGACGGTGCGCAGGCCGGCCAGCGACTGCAGTATGTACGGCAGGTCGGGCATGGGGCCTTCAGGGGTTTCCACCACCGCATCCGCAAACATGTCGATGCGCCATTCGGCGAGCTCCACGGGAAGGTCGGCCAGCGAAGTGGCGGCATCCATCACTCCGTCGATTGACGGAGACGTGAGGGGAACGATGATGCAGGGGCGGCCTTCGCCTATCTCGACATATCCGATGCGCACGGTCTGCATGGGGGATCCTCCTTTGTGGTATCTTCTGTTTTTCTCGGTCAGTTCACGGCCCTTTGTCAAGACGGAAAAGCCCCGCACCCGGCTTCCGGGCATTGACCAGAGGGCCGCCGCCGCGCTATTTTCAGAAGAACGCCTTCAAAGGAGATATGCGATGACAGGTGGCACCTTTGCCCTTGGCGTGGTTATCGGAATCGTCATTTTCGTGGTGGTCGGCTATAAGCTCGGCTGGGTAAAATAAGTCAGGGAGAAGCCCTAAAAACTTTCAGAGGATGCTGAAGCATGATGAATTCCCACGGCCTGTCCCCCAGCCATGCGCATCTGCGCGAACTGCCCATCGGCCTCTTCGATTCCGGCGTGGGCGGCATGACCGTGCTCCGCGCCATGCGCGAACAGCTCCCCAACGAGTCCTTCCTCTACCTCGGCGACACGGCCCGCATGCCCTACGGCACCAAGAGCGTGGAGACCGTGCGCCGCTACGCCCTCGAAGCCGCAGCCGCGCTCACGGCACGGGGCATCAAGCTCCTCGTCATCGCCTGCAACACGGCTACGGCCGCCGCCCTGCCGCTGCTGCGCGAAGCCCATCCTGAGATAGACGTGGTGGGCGTGGTCGAGCCCGGAGCAGAAGCCGCCTGCCGCGCCACGAAAAGCGGGCATATCGCCGTCATCGCCACCAGCGGCACCATTCGCGGCCGCGCCTACGAGGAAGCCATACTGCGCCGCATGCCCGAGGCGCGCATCTCCGCCCTGCCCTGCCCTCTCTTCGTGCCCATGGCGGAAGACGGGCTCACCAGCGGCCCGCTGGCCGAGGGCATGGCCGCCCGCTACCTCGACCCCATTTTCCGCGACCCGCGCGAGCAGGGCCTTGAAGTGCCCGACACGCTCGTGCTGGCCTGCACCCATTTCCCGCTCCTGCGGAACGCCATCTCCCGCGTGGCAGGCGAAGGCGTCACCCTTGTGGATTCCGCCAGCAACACGGCTCGCGAGGTGCGCCGCCTGCTCATGGAAAAGCACCTCGCCCGCGGCTCAGGCACTTCCGCAGGCATGCCGCTCTGCCCCGGCTCGGTACGCTTCCTCACCACGGACGACGTGCCGCGCTTCACCCGCCTCGGCGAACTTTTCCTCAACATGTCCATAGCTCCCTGCACCGTAGAACAGGTAGAACTCTGATGCCGCGCCTCAAACTCACCATAGCCTATGTGGGCACCCATTATCACGGCTGGCAGATACAGGCCCTTGCCGACAAGGAAGACCCGCCCACTGTCCAGGCCTTCGTGGAAGCCGCGGTAGAACATGTGGCAGGCCGCAAGACCCATGTGCAGTGCGCCGGCCGCACGGACACCGGCGTGCATGCCGATGCTCAGGTGGCCCACTGCGACATACCGGAAGACCGCGCCAACGTGCGCTGGAAGCTCGCGCTGAACACGCTCCTGCCCCGCGACATACGCATCCTCGACGCCTGCATCGTGCCCGACGATTTCCACGCCTGCTTCAGCGTGAAGCGCAAGATCTACACCTATTCCCTGTGGCTGGACCATCTCTGCACGCCGCCCAAGCTCTACCCCTTCGTGTGGGCCTGCGGCCCGCTGGACCTGGAACGATTCGACGCGGCCGCCCGCCAGCTCGAAGGCGAGCACGACTTCGCCGCCCTGCAGAACGCAGGCACTCCGCACAAAAGCACCGTGCGCACGCTCTACAGCATCACACGCACGCCCGAAGGCCCGCTTCCTCACGGATGCCTGAAAATAGACGTGCGCTTCGAGGGCAACGGCTTCCTCAAGCAGATGGTGCGCAACCTCACCGGCCTCATGGTGGCCTGCGGCAAAGGAAAGTTTGACCCGTCGAATATTCCGGCGCTGCTGGAATCCTGCGACAGGCGGCGCGCCCCCTTCACCGCGCCTCCGCAGGGCCTCACCATGACGAAGATATGGTATGAAGGCGACCCCATGCCCGAAGGCTGGCTTCAGGCATAATCGGGAAGACACCAAGGAGTACTCATGGAAAAGAGCATAACCGTCCTTCCCGAAGAAGAGGAACAGCGCCTCGACCGCGTGCTCGGCCGCCTCGTGCCCGACATGGGCCTGCGCGGACGCCGCCGCCTCTGCGAGCTCGGGCTGGCCCTCGTGAACGGGCGGCCGGCCAAGGAATCGAAGAAGCTCCGCGAAGGAGACGTCGTGAGCATGGCCGAGGGGGCCGCCCTCTCGGATGATGCCGCTCCCTCCGCCGTCCCCGGAGAGGCCGCTCCGCTCTTCCCAGAGGACAAGCCCCGCGTCATACGGCGCAGCAGGCGTTTCGCCATCCTCCACAAGCCTGCCGCCATGCACACGGAATCGCTGTCGGGCAAGCCCGGCGACAGCCTGCAGTCGCTCCTGCCTCGGCTCCTCGGCCCTCTGCCTGAACGCGTTCGCCTGCTGAACAGGCTGGATTACCCCACTTCCGGCCTCGTCACCGTGGCCCTCACGCCGGAAGGCGTGAACGACTATCAGGAATATCAGGATGCCGGGCAGACCGAGAAACGCTACCTCGCACTGCTCGAAGGCGAGATGGAGCACGGCATGCTGGCAAACCAGAAGCTCATACTCAAGAACCGCGAACGCGTGCTCGTGGAGCTCATGCGCCACCCCGACCCGCGCCGCCACACAGTGGTCGATCCGCTGGCCATACTCGAACTCGCCCCGCTCCTGCGCCGCCTCGGCATCGACAAGCGGAACTGGCAGGGCGAGCCGCCTCGCTATGTCACCCTTGCGGGATGCACCATCCTCAAGGGCGCACGGCATCAGATACGCGCCCACTGCTCCGCCCTCGGCTTCCCCCTGCTCGGCGACCGCCGCTACGGCGCACGCTTCCACCCCGCAGAGCAGGACGGCGAGACTTTCTTCCTGCACCACGCCTGCCTGCTGCTGCCCGGCCTCGAAGCCAACGTCATCCCCGCATGGCTCGGCCACCTCGGCAGCGGAGCGGCGAGGGAAGCAGAGATATGGATGATGGAGTAGTGGTGTGATGTGAAATTTTGGGGAAGGGGGAGAACCCTTTCTGAAGAAAGGTTTTCTCCCCCTTCCCCAAGCCCCATCCCCCTCTTCCAAAGACTTTTATGAGGCAGGACAAGGCACAGACTCGGGACGACCCGATGTTTTTTACCAGTCCGGGGACGGCCCCGACAACACAGTCTGGAGACCGTATGGCTTGGGTCTATCTTTTTCTTGCCGGAATATTCGAAATGTGCTGGGCCGTGGGCATGAAGCTCTCCCACGGCTTCTCCCACTGGGGCTGGACAGCCTTCACTGCCGTGACCATGGCGCTCAGCGTATGGCTGCTCGCCCTTGCCATGCGCTCTCTCCCGCTGGGAACGGCCTATGCCATCTGGACCGGGATAGGGGCCGTAGGCACTGCGGTCCTAGGCATCATCCTTTTCAAGGAACCCGCCGAGTTCTGGCGCATGCTCAGCATCTTCTGCATACTGGCCGGCATCATAGGTCTCAAGCTCACTTCCGTATCATAAATTAGAACAGTCTTACTCTTATATGAAAGAAGCCGCCGCATCCTTCTGGACACGGCGGCTTCTTTCATGCTGGCAAAAGTTCCTTCACCTGGCTTCAGGCGAACACTTTCTTACAGCTTGTTTTCCTTGATGACCTGCTTGGCGCGGGCGGCCTCAGGTGCCTTGGGGAACTTCTTGGTCAGTTCACGCAGGCGCTGCTTGGCGGCGGCCTTCTTGCCCAGCTGGAGGAAGGACATGCCCTGCTTGAGGTAGGAAGCAGGAGCCTTGGAGCTGTTCGGGAATCCGGAGATGACGTTCTCGTAGGCCAGAGCCGCGCCGGCGTAGTTCTTCATCTGGTAATTGCATTCGCCCTGCCAGAACCATGCGTTGGACGTGAGCTTATGCTTGCTGTAGGTCTTGGTGAAGTCGCTGAAGGACTTATGGGCGGCCTGATACTGGCGGGTATTGAACAGGTTCATGCCGTTGTCGTACAGAGCCTGAGCCATGTCGGCAGTCTTTGCAGGCTGGACAGGCGCTGCGGCAGGAGCCACGGGAGCCGTGTCCGCAGAAGGAGCCATGACAGGCAGTGCGGCGAACTCAGCGGGGATGCCGCTGGTATCGGGAGCAGCCGCCTCGGCAGCGGGAACGCCGAGCTGGAGGTCGAGAGCCATCTGGCTTTCGAGCAGGTGCAGAGCGCGGCCATGCACGACCTGAGTTTCGGCAAGCTTCTCTGCGCCGCCAACCTTCTGCAGGGCCATGTTCAGGGTATCTATCTGGCCTTTAAGTTCAGCCACTTCCTGACGCAGTTCGATGAGCTGGGACCAGCTGTCGGCCTGACTGGTCTGGCTGGTGTTCATCTGGCGGTTCATCTGGCTCACCTGAGCCTGGAGAGCCTTATGGTCGCTGGTGGAGACGCAGGCAGTCAGCATCAGGGGAAGCGACACGAGGGCAAGGGCGCGGCCCAATTTCATCAGTTCCATGATCTTTCTCCTGAAAAAAGAGTGCTCGGAAATGCAGAGAGCCTTCCGGCAGATTTCAGTTCTTGCGCTCATCCTCGGGGCAGCCGAAGTCCCAGTCCTTCGCCACGGGGCGAGGAGCGTCGGCCTTTTCGGCTGGGTCATCATCCCAGGGAGCGCGGGCGCGGCCTTCCGGGAGCGGATCGCCTTCGAAAGGCTTCCCGGCCTCAACGATCTCCGGCTCCGCCTTGGGAGCTTCCTGCTCCGCAGCGGCCGCAGGATCCTTCTTTCCGTAGCGTTCGAAGACGTCGATCTTCTCCTTGCTGGCATGGCGACGGCCCACGAGGATGTAGGCAAGGCCGCCGATGCAGGGCAGGAAGACACAGGCCATCATCCAGCGGAACTTCTCCTTCTCTGTGGGGAAGTCGTGGTGGAAGCAGTGCTTGAGCGCCCACATGTTCGGCAGTATGGGCAGCACGAGGAGCATCATCTGGGTGCTGCTGAGGTCGGAAATGAGCATATCAGGCTCCCTTCTGCCGCGCTTCTTCGCGGGCCTCGCGCAGGAGCACGAAACCGGCGGCGGCAACGCCGAGGCATATGGCTATGTCGGCCACGTTGAATGCGGGCCAGTGCCACTGCCCTACATAGAAATCAAGAAAGTCTGTCACGGCACGGGCACGGATGCGGTCGATGAGGTTGCCCATGGCTCCGCCCAGTATGCTTCCGCATCCAAAGAAGAACAGCCGGCTGTACGCCGCCGTGCGCACCATGCCGATGATGACGGCAGTCACGAGCACGGCGGCCGCAAGGAAAAGCCAGAACTGCCAGTCGGTATCGCTCCTGTTCAGGAAGCCGAAAGCCGCACCGCGGTTCAGCACATGGACAAGGTCGAAGAAGCCGGGGATCACGCTGAAACCATGGTTCAGCGGGATGCACGCCGTCACCGCCGCCTTGGTGAGCTGGTCCAGCACGAGCCAGACCAGCCCCACGGCGGAAAGCATCTTCCAGCGGCTGTCCGCCACCTTATTCACCGGCCTCGACGCCGAGTTCCTTCATCACAGCGGCGCAGCGGGGGCACAGCGTGGGATGGTCGGAATCGGTGCCAAGCTCCTCGGAGTACATCCAGCAGCGTTCGCACTTGTCGCCGCCAGCCTTGCGCACGCCCACGGCGAGGCCGGGGCATTCGTCGAGCTGGGCAGTGGCGAGGGCGGCTTCGGGAGCGTCCTTGAAGTCGGCCAGTTCAAGCTGGGACACGATGCAGATGGAACGCATGTCGGCTCCGCTGTCTTCGATGGCGGCGCGGAGCTTTTCGTTCACATAGAGGGTGATGTGGGTATCGAGGGCATGGCCCACCACGCCTTCCTTGCGGAGGGGTTCGATGGCGCGGGTGACGCCGGCGCGGATGTCCATGACCATTTCCCAGGCGCCGCGCTCGTCGTCGGAGAGGCGGAAGGCGGCGGTGTCCACGGCGGGCAGGGCGAAGACGGTCTCCACAGGCCTGCCTTCGGCGTCCACGGGCTTGAGGGCGTCGGGCAGATAGCGGAACACTTCTTCAGCAGTGAAGCTCATGATGGGAGCCATGTCGCGGAGCATGATGAGCACCATCTGGTACAGCGCGCTCTGGGCGGAACGGCGTTCGGCGCTGTCCGGCAGAGAGGAGTACAGGCGGTCCTTCAGCACGTCGAGGTAGAAGGCGGAGAGGTCCGTGGAGCAGACATTGTGCAGGCCCTGGAACACCTTGTGGAACTCGCATTCCTGGTAGGCAGTGTCGGCGGCTTCATGGGCGGCGGCCACCACGCTCAGGGCGTAGCGGTCGAGGGGCTGCATGTCCGCGAAGGACACCATGTCGGCGGGCTTGAGGTCGTGGATGCTGCCCAGCAGATAGCGGCAGGTGTTGCGGATGCGGCGGTAGGCGTCCACAAGACGCTTCATGATCTCTTCGGAGTAGCGCACATCTTCGCGGTAGTCCACGGAAGCCACCCAGAGGCGGAGCAGTTCAGCGCCGTACTTCTCGATGATCTCCTGGGGAGCCACGACGTTGCCGATGGACTTGGACATCTTGCGGCCGTTGCCGTCCACCACATAGCCGTGGGTGAGCACGGACTTGTAGGGAGCGATGTCGCGGGTGCCCATGGCGGCGAGCAGGGAGCTGTGGAACCAGCCGCGGTGCTGGTCGGAGCCTTCGAGGTACATATCGACAGGCACGGAGCCGGGCACGCGCTGTTCCATCACAGCGGCGAAGCTGGTGCCGGAGTCGAACCACACGTCGAGGATATCGTCTTCCTTTTCCCAGTGCTTGCCGCCGCAGTGGGGGCAGACGAGGTCAGCAGGAGCGATGGTGTCCACATCGTGTTCGTACCAGTAGTCGCAGCCGGTGGGATGGGTGGCGAAGCGGCCGGCGATGTCGCGCATCCATTCGGGATCGTTCCAGACTTCGCCGCAGTCCTTGCAGATGAGGGCGAGGATGGGCACGCCCCAGAGACGCTGGCGGGAGATGCACCAGTCGGGGCGGGTCTCGATCATGCTGTAGATGCGGTTCTGGCCCCAGGCGGGGATCCACTTCACATCGTTCTGGATAGCGGCGAGGGCCTTCTTGCGGAGGTCGTTGGGCTCCATGCCGATGAACCACTGGGTGGTGGCACGGAAAATGACGGGGCTCTTGCAGCGCCAGCAGCAGGGATAGGAGTGGGAGATGTCCTGCTGGGCGAGCAGATGGCCGAGTTCCTTCACCTTGGCGATGACATGGGGGTTGGCTTCGAAGACCTGCATGCCGGCGAAGAATTCCACGGCGGGCAGGAAGCGTCCTTCGTCATCGAGGGGGGAGTACACTTCGAGGCCGTACTTCATGCCGACTTCGTAGTCCTCGCGGCCGTGGCCGGGAGCCGTGTGGACGCAGCCGGTGCCGGCATCGAGGGTGACGTGCTCGCCGTTGATGAGAAGGGACACGCGGTCGATGAAGGGATGGCGGGCTTCAAGGCGTTCCAGCTTGTCGCCGGTGGTCTCGCCGATGACCTTGTATTCGGTCCAGCCGAAGGTCTTGGCACAGCCTTCCACGAGCTCGGAGGCGAGGACGTACTGGTCGCCGTTCACTTCCACGAGAGCGTACTTGAATTCAGGATGCACGCACACGGCAAGGTTGCTGGGCAGGGTCCAGGGAGTGGTGGTCCAGATGACCACATAGGCGCGGGAAGGATCGGCCTGCTCGAAAACGTCCTTGAGGCGGGCGTCGGTGAGCGGGAAGCGCACATAGAGGGAAGGGGAGGAAAGGTCGCGGTATTCCACTTCGGCTTCGGCCAGAGCGGTCTTGCAGTGGCAGCACCAGTAGATGGGCTTCTTGCTGCGCACGAGGCTGCCGCGTTCCACGAAGGTGGCGAGCTCGCCGGCGGTCACGGCTTCGTACTTGGGATCCATGGAAAGGTAGGGATGTTCCCAGTCGCCGAGCACGCCGAGACGCTTGAATTCCTTGCGCTGGATGTCGAGGAACTTCTGAGCGTACTGGCGGCAGCGCTTGCGGATGGCGTGAGCGGGGAGATCCTTCTTCTTGTCGCCAAGTTCCACTTCCACGTTATGTTCGATGGGCAGGCCGTGGCAGTCCCAGCCGGGGATGTAGCCGGTCTTCCAGCCCATGAGGTTGCGGGACTTGATGATGATGTCCTTCAGGATCTTGTTCAGGGCGTGGCCGAGGTGGATGTGGCCGTTGGCGTAGGGAGGGCCGTCGTGCAGGCGATACTCGCCTCGGGAGCCGGAGGCATCCTGCATCAGCTGGAAAACATTGGAGCTTTCCCAGAACTTGAGCATTTCCGGTTCCTTCTGGACCAGATTTGCCTTCATGGGAAAGCCGGTGACGGGCAGATTCAGTGTCTTTTTATATTCAGCCATGAGGCTTCCTCCGGGCGCGGCTTGCGCCATAGTATGCTTGCAGGTGTAAGGCCGCACCAAAGCAGCCCACCTGGAATGGACGGAAAAAGTAATGTTTTCCCGTGTCGGGCGCAAATGTCAAGCAGGAATACGGACTTTTTCCGCGAAGGAAGGCTGAGGCTGCAGAAAAGGCCCTGCGCCGAACCGCAAAACAGCGCAGAGCCTTACCACTGAAGTCTCGTTCCCGGCATGGGTGCGCTCTGCACTGCTTTTCCTCACGGAGGAGACGCTTGAAAAGCCATGGGGTGCAGGCCGTGCGCACAACTCCCGGACTTCGACTCTTTTTTTTCATAATCCCTCATTATTGCTTCAGCGTTACAGGCGTATTTCTTTTAAACAAAAAGAGAGGCCCCTCGGATGAGAGACCTCTCTTCATTAGCGTAGGGCGCCGGTACTAGCGGCTGGCAACGCGGATACGGGAAACGGCACGCTGCAGAGCAAGCTCGGCACGAGCCAGATCGGTATCGGGATGGGCTTCGGCAATGCGCTTTTCAGCGCGAGCCTTGGCTTCCTGAGCTCTGTCAACATTGATGTCGGAGGCCAGTTCGGCGGATTCCGCCAGAACGGTCACCTTGTTGTCAGAGATCTGGGCGAAGCCGCCGGAAATGAAGACCCAGTGGGTCTCATTGCCCTGACGGTAGTACAGGTCGCCGACTTTCAGCGCGGAAAGCATGGGGGCATGCTGGGGCATGAGACCGAACTGGCCGTCCACGCCGCAGGCGCCCACATAGTCCACTTCCGCGTTGAGCACGACTTTGTCAGGAGTGACGATATCGAGACGAAGACCTTCCATAGCGGTCTCCTTTACGCCTGCTGCTGACGCTTGTTGCGCTTTTCGATGGCCATTTCAATGCTGCCGACGTTGAGCACGTCCGTCTCGGAGAGGAAGTCGTACTCGCCGTCGAGCAGGCCCTTGAAGCCCTTGATGGTGTCTTCCAGTTTCACATACACGCCGGGCAGGCCGGTGAACACTTCTGCCACATGGAAAGGCTGGGACAGGAAGCGCTGGATGCGGCGGGCGCGGGCGACGGTGAGCTTGTCTTCGTCGGACAGTTCGTCCATGCCGAGGATGGCGATGATGTCCTGAAGGTCCTTATACTTCTGCAGCACCTGCTGAACGCGGCGGGCGACGGAATAGTGTTCCACGCCGACAACGTTCGGGTCGAGGATGCGGGACGTAGAGTCCAGCGGGTCCACGGCGGGGTAGATGCCCAGTTCGGCGATGGAGCGGTTCAGAACCAGCGTACCGTCGAGGTGGGCGAAGGTGGTAGCAGGAGCGGGGTCGGTAAGGTCGTCAGCGGGAACGTACACGGCCTGCACAGAGGTGATGGAACCAGAGGCAGTAGAGGTGATGCGTTCCTGCAGGCCGCCAAGGTCGGTGCCGAGGGTGGGCTGGTAGCCCACGGCCGAAGGCATACGGCCCAGCAGTGCGGACACTTCGGAACCCGCCTGAGTGAAGCGGAAGATGTTGTCGATGAACAGAAGCACGTCCTGCCCCTCGGTATCGCGGAAATATTCCGCCATCGTCAGACCCGAAAGACCCACGCGCATACGCGCTCCGGGGGGTTCGTTCATCTGGCCGTAGACCAGCGCGGTCTTGCTCAGAACACCGCTTTCCTTCATCTCGTTATAGAGGTCGTTGCCCTCACGGGTGCGCTCACCGACGCCGGTGAACACGGAAATGCCGCCGT
>JAFQPD010000015.1 GCA_017411945.1 Mailhella sp. | reverse complement strand
GACGGCGGCGGCCAGGCTGCTGACATCAAGGCCCGCGTGGCCCAGATCCGCGTGCAGATCGGCGAAGCCACCTCCGACTACGACCGCGAAAAGCTGCAGGAACGCCTTGCCAAGCTCGTGGGCGGCGTGGCCGTCATCAAGGTCGGCGCCGCTACCGAAACCGAGATGAAGGAAAAGAAGGACCGCGTGGAAGACGCCCTCAACGCCACCCGCGCCGCTGTTGCCGAAGGCATCGTGCCTGGCGGCGGCACCGCCTACATCCGCTGCCTCTCCGCTCTCGACGCCATCGAAGCCAACGAGGAAGAAATGGCCGGCGTGAACATCATCCGCCGCGCTGTGGAAGAACCCCTCCGCCAGATCGCCGCTAACGCCGGCTTCGAAGGCTCCGTGATCGTGGAGAAGGTGCGCGAAGGCAAGGACGGCTTCGGCTTCAACGCCGCCACCGGCGAATTCGAAGACCTCCTCGCTGCCGGCATCATCGACCCCAAGCAGGTCTCCCGCTTCGCTCTCCAGCACGCCTCCTCCGTGGCCAGCCTCCTGCTCACCACCGAATGCGCCATTGCTGAACTGCCCAAGCCCGAACCTGCCATGCCTGCTGCTCCCATGGGCGGCGGCATGGGCGGCATGTACTAAGCCGTTCCAGCTTTGAAAGCTGAATGATAAGAGGGGGATTCCGTGAAAACGGCGTCCCCCCTTTTTTATTACACGCACGCGAGAGGTTTCAGGGCGGCGGGCCGCTAGAGGCCTTTTGTTCAACGTGAGCCATCCCCCTATGCAGTCCGGCGCGGTGTGATGCTTTAGGTCGGAGGGCCCGCGAAGCGGTGCCCGACAGCCGAGCCGCAGTGAGCGGGGCGCAAGGGCCGAAGGCCCGAAAAGCCCCAGCGAACAAGGGCGGCGTCATCTGGTGGTCATAAGCCAAGTGAAGCGAGTAAGCCGCCAGAAGGGCGAATGCCCGGGCGGCTTTGAGCGAACGGCATCTTACGTTGCCTTTCTTCCTCACCCGCGCGAATGCGCGGGAAGCGGATTTTCGGCAGAAAATCCAAGACTCTGGAAATCATTTCCTTTAATGCCCCAACGCAGTCCGTACCCGTGACTTGAGGCCAAGCGCAAAGCGCGGCCTTAGAGACCTACGAGCAAGCAAACTCACGCGGTACTCCCACATCCCACGAGGCGGACGCACTCGCAAGGGCGGACGCCTTGAAGCTGCTCCGTATCCCGCCATCCCGTGCCGGGAGCTGTCGGACAAAGCTCAACATATCTTACCTGCACTGCGCCTAAAACAACGCGCCCAACCTCTATCCATAATCCCCCCCCACATACAAGGAAACTCCCCATGCCCGAATACGACAAGGACGGACGCCCCGTCATCGATCCGGAGATCGTCACCGAAGAGAAGTACCAGAAGGCGTGGTCGGAAAAAGCCTTCTGGAACAAGCTCCCGCGCGTAGCGAGGAAGCTGGGCCGCGCCGGGCTCAGGCAGGCCCTGCGCCTGTACTATGTGCTGAGGAAGCCAGACCTTCCGGGCAAGACCCGCGTGATGATCTACGGCGCGCTGGGCTACTTCATCCTGCCTACGGACTTCCTGCCCGACCTCCTGCCCATACTCGGCTTCACCGACGACCTCGGCCTGCTCGCCGCCGTGTTCGTGGCCGCCTCGCAGTACATGGATGAGGAGGTCAACGCCAAGGCCGAGGCCAAAGTCCTGCAGTGGCTGGGCCGGGAAGAGAAGGAAGTGTGAAGTTTGCGGGGAAGAGGAAAAGGACTTTTTGCAAAAAGCTCCTTTCCCCCTTTGCCGCACCCCATCCCCTATCCCCAAAACTTTTTATTTGAATACAGGGATGCCCCTGTAAACCCCGCCCCGGACGCAAGCCGGGGCTTTCGTTTCCCCGCAGCATGCATCCTCGCCCCTTCCCCTAATTGCCTTTTCCTTTCAGGCGCGTTACATAATACGCAAGCGCATTATCCGGGAGGGGATATGAATTTTCTTGAAGAACGCATCGCGAAAGACGGCGTGGTCAAGGCTGGCAACGTCCTCAAGGTGGACAGCTTCCTCAATCATCAGATGGACATCGAGCTTCTCGACGAGATAGGCCGCGAGTTCCGCCGCCGCTTTTCCGGGCGTCCCGTCACCAAGGTGCTGACCATCGAATCTTCGGGCATAGGCATAGCCTACCCGGTGGCCCGCGAGTTCGGCGTGCCGCTGGTCTTCGCCAAGAAGTCGAAGTCCATCAACATCGACGGCGATGTCCATGTGGCCGAGGTCGCCTCCTTCACCCACGGCAACGTCAACAAGGTGATAGTCTCCAAGAAGTTCCTCAGCCCCGACGACCATGTGCTCATCATCGACGACTTCCTTGCCAACGGCTGCGCCCTGCGCGGCCTCATCTACATCGTGGAAGACGCCGGAGCCACCGTTGAGGGCCTTGGCATCGCCATCGAGAAGGGCTTCCAGATAGGCGGCTCCACCATGCGCGAACTGGGCTATCACCTCGAGTCTCTCGCCATCGTGGACGCCATGGACGAAGAGACCGGCTCCATAACCTTCCGCGAACAGGAGTAGGGCATGGGCCTGTTCAAAAGCCGTGAAGCCTCCATCGATAATATTTATACGCTCGACGGCCCCGTGCCGCTGGCGAAGTCCGTGCCTTTCGGCCTCCAGCACGTTCTGGCCATGTTCGTGGCCAACATCGCCCCCATCATGATAGTCGCCGGCGTGTGCGGGCTTTCCCCGCAGGATACCGCCTCCCTCATCCAGACGGCCATGATAGTGGCTGGCGTGGGCACGCTGGTGCAGCTGTTCACCGTGTGGAAAGTGGGCGCGCGCCTGCCCATAGTCATGGGCGTGAGCTTCACCTTCGTTTCCATCTTCTGCTTCGTGGGGCCGAAGTGGGGCTTCGGCGCGGTGCTGGGCGCGGCTTTCGTGGGCGGCATCGTCGAAGGCCTGCTGGGCTTCTTCGCCAGGTACTGGCGGCGCATCATCTCGCCCATAGTGGCGGCCTGCGTGGTCACGGCCATCGGCTTCAGCCTGCTCCCCGTGGGCGCGAACTCCTTTGCCGGCGGCTTCGGCGCCAAGGACTTCGGTTCGGTGCAGAACTGGGCTCTCGGCACGTTCACGCTCGTTTCCTGCATTGGCTTCAACATTTTCGCCAAGGGCAACCTCAAGCCGCTTTCCGTGCTTTTCGGCCTTGTGGCGGGCTATGTGCTCGCGCTTCTCATGGGAAAGGTGGACCTCTCGCTGGCGGCCTCGGCCGGGGCGGTGAGCCTGCCGCGCTTCATGCCCTTCGAGCTTGACTTCAACCTGAGTGCCATCATCTCCGTGGTGATGATATACCTCGTTTCCGCCACCGAGACCATTGGCGACACCACGGCCATGACTTCCACAGTGCTGAAGCGCGAGGCCACGGACAGGGAGATCTCCGGCTCCATTGCCTGCGACGGCTTCGTGAGCTCGCTTTCTTCGCTGTTCGGCTGCCTGCCCATCACCTCGTTCAGCCAGAACATCGGCCTGCTGGCCATGACCAAGGTGGTGAACCGCTACGCCATAGCCACGGGCGCGGGCATCATGATACTTGCCGGCATCTTCCCGGTGGTGGGCGCGGTGCTCGCCTCCCTGCCCGAAGCCGTGCTCGGCGGCTGCACCATCATGATGTTCGGCAATATCGTCATCGCCGGCCTCATGATGATAGGCAGCTGCGGCTACAGCCAGCGCAACATCGTCATTGCCGCGCTTTCGCTTTCCGTGGGCCTCGGCTTCACGCAGGCCCCGCAGATGTTCGCCATATTCCCGGATATCGTGCGCACGGTGTTCGCCGAGAACTGCGTGGCCCTGGTGTTCATAGCCGCCATCATCATGAACCTCATCATGCCGCAGGAAGGCGAGGTGAAGGCCCGGATGCCCCTGAAGTAAGCCGAAATTTTTCCTCTTAAATAGAACACGCCCCGGTGCATGCCGAGGCGTGTTTTTTTGTTCTGGGCTAAACCGAAATAAAAAGTTTTGGGGATAGGGGGATGGGGTGCGGGGAAGGGGGAAAGAGACCTTT
>JAFQPD010000121.1 GCA_017411945.1 Mailhella sp. | reverse complement strand
CTCCAGAAAAGTTCCTTCCCTTCCCCCGCAAAACGCATCACTTCGCCTCAAAGAAGGCCTGGTACGCGAGCTTGGCGGCGTAGATGTCCGGCACGGAGGCGAGTTCGAAGGGGGAGTGCATGCCGAGAAGGGCGGGGCCTGCGTCCATGACGTCCATGCCGTAGGCGGCGAGGAAGAGGGCCACGGTGCCGCCGCCGCCCATGTCCACCTTGCCGAGTTCGGCCATCTGCCACGGGATGGCGCGTTCGTCGAGCACGCCGCGCATCCAGCCTATGTATTCGGGGTGTGCGTCGTTGGCGCCGTACTTGCCGCGCGAGCCGGTGAACTTGCACAGGGAGAGGCCGTAGCCGAAGAAGGCGGCGTTCTTGAATTCGTGGCGGTCCTGCCAGTCGGGGTCCACGGCGGCGTGCACGTCGCCGGAGAGGGCCTTGGTGTTCATCATGATGCGGCGGAACGGCGTTTCGGGTTCCCACGCGGCGGCCATGTCTTCGATGCAGTACTGGAAGAAGCGGGAGCTCGCGCCGGTGGAGCCGTCCGAGCCTATCTCTTCCTTGTCCCAGAAGATGAGGCAGGAGGCGTATTCCGGCTCTTCGGCTTCGAGGAAGGCGCGGAGCGCGGTGTAGACGCAGATGCGGTCGTCGTGGCCGTAGCCGCCCACGATGCCCTTGTCGAGGCCCACCCAGCGGGCAGGGCCGGCGGGCACGGCTTCGAGCTCGGCGGAAACGAGGTCGTCCTCGCGGATGCCGTACTTCTCGTTCAGCAGTTCGAGCATGCGGGCCTTCACGGCTTCCTTGGGAGCTTCGGGGGCGTCTTCGCCTTCGCCCTTGAGGACGGGCTCATGGCCGAGGATGATGTTCAGCTTTTCGGCGCTGAAGGCGTCGGAAAGAGGGGTCGCGCCGTCCTTGTGGGAGAGATGGGGCAGAAGGTCGGCAATGGTGAACACGGGTTCGTCGGCCTCTTCGCCCAGCGTCACGGGTATGCGCGTGCCGTCGGCCTTCACCACAACGCCGTGTATGGCGAGCTCGCGGGCCAGCCACTGGTACTTGCGCAGGCCGCCGTAATAGTGGGTCTTGGCCTGTCCCACGCCCACCTGTTCGATGAGCGGGCGCTGCTTGAAGTCGAGGCGCGGGGAGTCCGTGTGGGCGGAGATGAGGCGTATGCCGTCGGCGAGGGGGCGGCGGCCCTTGCGGGCCACGAAGATGGCCTTGCCGTGCAGGGCCTGCCATGCCCTGCCGGTGGCGAAGCCTTCGGAGTAGCCGGCTTCGAGCAGGCGGGCTATGACTTCGTCCACGGCCTCGCGTTCGGTCTTGGAGGCGGTGAGGAAGTCCATGTAGTCGGCGGCGAGGGCGTACATGGCCTGGCGGTGTTCAGGGGAGCGGTAGATCTCCCAGCCGGACTTCGGGGCGGAGGCGAGTTCCTTTATGTCGGACATGGGTCGTTCCTTTCGTTTCGGGGTGTTTCGAGTGGACGCCTAGCCCAGCGCGGAGGCGAGCATGGCGGCGATGGTCTCGAACACCGCGTCCTCGATGGTGCGCGGGTCGAGCATGAAATATTCGTCTTCGAGGCGGCCCGCCACGGGGATGTCCGCGGCGAGCAGGCGTTCCCTGAGCTCCACGGCGGAGCAGGCGAGGGGCCGTATGCAGACCAGCGTGGTGGCCATGCCCTGCTCGGGGAAGGAGCCGCCGCCCACGCGGGAGAAGCCTTCCTTGAGCGAGAGTGCGGCGAGGGGGCTGCCCTCCGTTCCCAGGGCGGGGAGCAGTGCGTCGCGCAGGGCTTCGGCGCGCAGGCGCAGTTCTCCCGCGCTCATGGTGAGGCGGCGGAGCGTGGGGATGGAGGAAAGAGCGACGTCCCTGTCGCGGTAGAGGCGCAGGGTGGCTTCAAGGGCGGCCAGGGTGAGCTTGTCGCATCGCAGGGCGCGCAGGAGCTGGTTGCGCTTCATGCGCGAGATATATTCCTTTTTGCCCACGATGATGCCGGCCTGCGGGCCGCCGAGCACCTTGTCGCCGGAGAAGGTGACCACGTCCACGCCGGAGCGCACCACTTCGGGCACGGTGGGCTCGTCGTGCAGGCCCCAGGGGGAAAGGTCGATGAGGGAGCCGGAGCCGAGGTCTTCGAGCATGGGCAGGCCTTTGGAATGGGCGAAGTCCGAGAGCTCGCGGGCAGGCACGGAGGAATGGAAGCCGATGATGCGGTAATTGGAGGGATGCACCCAGAGCAGGGCGCGTGTGCTTTCGTTCAGGGCTTCCTCGTAGTCGGCGAGGTGGGTGCGGTTGGTGGCTCCCACTTCGCGGAGCGTCGCGCCGCTCCTTGCCATGACGTCCGGGATGCGGAAGGAGCCGCCCACTTCCACGAGCTGGCCGCGCGAGATGACCACTTCGCCTCCCTTGCACAGGGTGTCCAGCATGAGGAGCACGGCCGCGGCGTTGTTGTTCACCACGAGGGCGGCTTCCGCGCCGGTGATGTCGCAGAGCAGGCCTTCCACGAGGTCCATGCGGTGGCCGCGTTCGCCGGTGGCGAGGTCGAACTCAAGGTTGCAGTAGCCCTCGGCGGCGACGCGCACGGCCTCCTGCGCTTCGCGGGCGAGCACGGAGCGGCCGAGATTGGTGTGCACCACCACGCCTGCGCCGTTGATGACGCGGCGGAGCTTCGGCTTTTCGGCCTCGTCCACGGCAGAGCCGATGCGCGAGACCACGGCGGGCAGGGCCAGTTCGTCGGCGCTGGTGATGCGTCCTTCGCGGATGCCGGAGCGCAGATCGTCGAGCCCGCGGCGCACATGGGCGGCGAGCACGGCATGGGGCACGGCCGGGAACAGCGTTTCGAGGGCCTTGAGGCAGGCGTCCACAGAGGGCAGGGCGCGGTAGAGGGACATGGTCGCTCCTTCTTCTAAGGATATGACGACAGAGTAAGGACTATTGCGGTCCTGTCAACGTCAGGCCCAGATGACATTGGCCATGAAGGGGGTGTCCATCCTGCTGGCGAGGTCAAGCCTTTCCACTTCGGCGATGAGCTCGGAGGCCTTTTCCGCGAAACGCTGCATGGCGTTGGCGAGGCGGGGGGCGTCGAGGCCGTCCTCATCGAGTTCCAGCGAGTAGAGCAGGGTGCGCGTGGGGGCATGGAGGCCGATATGCCCGCCGCCAATGCCCGAACCCATGAGGCTGGAGCGCAGGATGAACTCGTAGACCTCGCTGCCTGCGGTGGAAGGAAGTTCGCGCAGGCCGCACCAGAGTATGATGCGCCGGAGGGCTTCGTCGTATTCGAAGGCTATGTCCAGTCCGCCCAGCGAGGCTGAGGCCAGGCCCGGGGAGGCGATGGCCGGGGCAGAGCCGCAGATGCTGAGGGCTTCTGCCAGGAGTGTGGAAACTTTTTCGTTCATAGAGGCTCCAAGGCCGCGAGGGCCTTATATTTGTGATGTCTGCCGGGAAAGCCTAGTCCGGCAGGGCTATCTTGAGGGGCTCGCTCCTGCTGAGGCGCAGGAAGCTCTTGTCCCTGACGACCTGGAAGGAATAGAGGCCCGGGGACCAGTTCTTCGCGATGTCCTTCGGGGAGGCGTTGCGTACCGAGATGCTTTCCGGCTTGTAGGAAGAGGAGTCGGAGAGCAGGTCGCTGACCTTCTGCTGGGCGGCCTTGCGTTCTTCCTCGCCGGCCATGCCGCGGGCTTTGGCAAGCAGTCCGCGCACTTCGGCCAGAACCGAAGGCTTGAGAACGCAGTGCAGGGAAAGGCGCGCCGTGGGAGGCAGGCCCGCGACCAGCGCGTTGAAGGCCGTGGCGAAGCTCTCGTTCTGCTCTATCTTCCGTGCAACTTCGTCAGGCATGAAGAGATTGCAGATGAGATGGCCGTCCAGCCCGCCCGTGGCGAACTCGTAGTCGAGGCTCGTGTCCGGCATGATGCCCTTATCCCCGGTGACCAGCTTGAAGCTCTCTTCTGCCGACAGCGTGAAGCTCCTTGCAGCGTTGAGCTTCGGCGTGCTGATGTAGTTGGTGCCGAGGGTGACGCCTGCTCCCGCCGTCGCTATCTGGGAGAAGCGGATGCTGCGGCTGAAGGTGACGTTCTGCCCGAGAGCGTTCTCTTCCACGGACTGCTTCACGCCGCCGGCGAGCTCGGATTTGAAGGTGACCGAGCCGGAAATGCTCGCAGGGGCCTGGGCGAGGCTGGCCGAGAAGAGGGTGAACATGGCGGCGAGGCTGACGTCTGCGCTCACGGAGCCGTTGTGCACGAAGCGTATCTGCGAGGCTTTGAGCCAGATGTCGGGGTCGTAGCCTTCCTGAGCCGTGGACGCCCTGTCCATGTCGGCGGCATGCAGGCCGGACTTGCTGTCCATGAAGGCCGTGACGAAGCGTTCGCAGTCTTCCTTCGAGGAGAAGGTGAGAGCGATGCCGGAATCTTCGGAGCTCTGCACATTGCCTTCGAAAGGAAGGATGACATGGGGCAGCGCAAGCTTGAACGTGGCCCCCAGCGAGCCTTTGAGCCCGCCCTTGATCAGCACCTGATAGCCCTTTTCCCCGATATTGCTGACCATGAGGCTGTCCGTGGACATGGCCTTCACGCGTATGGCGAGCGGCGACGCGAGGTTGGTGACATTGATCATCGAGTTCTTCGCGCTGATGGGGGAGAATTTCTTGCCCGTGTCGATATTGATGCCGCGCCCGCGCTCGTAGATGAAGCCGGAGCCGGGCATGGAGGCTTCTTCCATGAGCATGCCCACGCCTTCCTTTCTGCGCCGTGCGTCTTCGATGAGGCCAAGGCTTTTCTTGTTCCGGGCCGCGCGCCATGCCTTGAAGCGGCTGTATCCCTGTTCCGTGCGCAGATCCTGCTTGAATCTTTCCAGAGATGCCTTGCCGGAAAGGGAGAAGCTTTCTTCGGTCAGCTCCCTGAGGCGGTCTTCGCGCAGAGTCCCGTCGTCGTTGATGAGCGATTCCACAGTGCTGCGCACCAGGCTTTTCATCAGCGCGGTGGGGGCGGTGAGGCCCCATGCCGCGAGCTGGTCCATGACGGCCGCCTGGGCCTTCGAGGAGCGCGCGTCGAAGCGGGAGATGTCCTCCTGGGAATCGACGAAAGCCTTGAGGACGGCCGCAGTGACAGTTTTGCGCATGGTCGTTGCGGAGGTCTCGCCGAACATGCCGACTATGCTCTTGAGAGCCTTGTCGATAGTCTTCTGGGTCTCCATGATGGCGCTGCGGCTGCGCTTGATGCTCCGCATGGCCTTGTCGGCCTCGGACATGGCTATGCCGCCGTCGCTGGCGTTCGCGGCCTTGAAGAAGTGTATGGCGCGGGCGCGGGGAAGCATGGCCTCCAGGAGCATGTCCATGTCCGGGATGCTGTTCCTGTTCCTGCTCCGCGTGAGGGAGAAGGGATCCACGTCCTTCATGCTTTCGAGGTTTGCCGCTATCTGGTTCTGGAGCTGTTCCCGCTCCGCCTGCCCGGCGGCGGAGAGGAGGCTCTGGCGCAGAGCGGCCGTCTGCATGACGAGTTCGGAGATGCGCAGGCGTTCGGCGTGCTTATGCGGCCATGAGAGATGCACAAGCCTCTTGGCGGCCTTCATGGAGTCCAGCAGGGAAGATTCCTCGCTGATGCGGGTGCGGAGCTCTACGAGTTCGCGGCTGGACCTGGCCAGCTCCATCATGCTTCTGGAGTGCTTCTGCAGCTCGTGCATATCCTTGAGGAAGGCGCGCCGTTCGTTTTCCATGGCCCTCGCCATGTCCGGGAGTTCGCGTCCGGCCTCTTCGGAGATGCGGTCATGAAGGTCGGCAAGGCCGCGCCCGGCCTCTTCGGAGATGCGCGCATGCATGTTCGCAAGGAGCCTTGCCGTGCGTTCGCGCATATTGTCCGAGACGGCTTTGCCGTTCAGCTTGAAGCCTTCTCCTTCGAAGCGGGAATCGTCGAGCATGCCTGTGAGGTCGACGATGGTGCGGTCGAGAGCTTCGCGGGCGAGGTAGCTGCCGCTGGCTTCGTAGAAGGCGTTTTCCTTCTTGTCGGCTTTGAAGAGCGGGGTGCTGGCGTTGGCCTGGTCGATGACCTCTTTGCCTGCCCGCGCCACGGCGGCTTCGCCTTCGAGGCCGCGGAGGAAGATCTCCGCCGCCCCGAGGAGCATGCGCATGCCCTGTTCGTTCTCTGCGCCGTCGAGTTCGTCATCGAGCTCGGCGGCATAGCGGGCCGTGGCCTGGTCGAGGCCCAGTTTTTCGCACCATGCGCCGACGTTGAGAACAGGGTGGGATTCGCCGGCATCCGGGAAGGCCCCGGCACGCAGGGCGCGCATCTGGAGCACGGCGGCATGGGCCATGTGGTAGTTGAAGCCCTCCGTGCGAAGCCCGGTGGCGCGCTTGAAGCCCTGCACCAGTTCCGGGGTGATGAGATAGGAGCGTGCCGAGAGCGAAGAGGCGGCCAGATTGGCTATGGCCCCCTTCTGGCGCAGGCTGGAGGGCATGGCGTCCAGAACGGCTTCATGCAGGCGCAGGCCCACCATGCGGCTCTGGTGCTGGAGTTCGGCCAGCATCTCCTTGCCGGGGCAGAACATTTTCTTGAGCGTGAGGGCCGTGTCGGAAAATTCGCGGGAAGCTCCCTGGAAGACCATGTCCACGAAGGCCATGCGCTGGCTGACGAGGGCGATGGAGTCGCCCGCTTTCGGGGCAGGAACGAGCTGTTCGAAGAAGAGCTTCAGCAGGTCGTCCTGATGGGCGGTCGAGGAGGCCCAGGACGTTCCGCCGACAAGGGCCTGCAGCAGGGCGTGAGGAGAATTGCCGCTGAGGAAGCAGAAGCTGACGAGCTGTTTGAGGCTGTCCGGCGCCGGCGGCGTGAGCCCTCTGTTCTGGAACGCTTCGGCCGCGAGCGTGCCCATGGCCGCGAACAGCCTCCCGCTGAAAGTGCGGAAGTCCTCGTTCACCATGCCTATGCCGGCTTCGAAGGCTTCCAGAACTTCGCGCTGGGCGGCGGGGCCTTCCTGCTTCATGCGGGCCAGGGCTTGGGTCTGCTCATGCCCTGTCTTCCATATCAGGCCGAATTCGCTGAGCTTTGCCAGCTTTTCCTCAGGAGTGGCAGAAGAGGAGAGCGTGTTCTGCACGGCGTCCAGCCTTTCTTCCATATGGGTGCGGCTGGTGATGGCCGTTTCCAGCTGCAGAGCAGTCTCGGTCAGGCGCACTTCGATGACAGTGATGGCGGAGGCGTCATCCTTTTCCGTCAGCAGGGGCTTCTGGGATGCGATGAGGTTCAGATCTTCCCGCACCTGTTCCAGCTTGAGCCTGAGTCCGCCGAGCGGGAGGCCGGACGTATCCACGGCTTCGGAGCGGTAGTCCGAGATCAGGGCGAATATGCGCTCGTCCACCTCGACTTCGTGCACGGCGGAGCCGTCCTCGGCGATGCGCTTCTCGCCGGGCTGAACGACGGGCCGATCCGAAGCGTTGTCCGCTTCCTTCTTCTCGCCAGTCGGGGAGGCCGACAGGCTGTCTGCGGCGGCAGTCTCTCCGGCTTCAGGCTTTGCGGCAGGGCCCTTTCCCTCGGCTTCGGCGGACTTTTCCGTGATGCGGGCTTCCATCACGGCTTTCGTGCTGGCATTGCTCGCTTCCAGACTTTCTTCCGACAGCGGCGTCATAGCGCAGGGGCGCGCCGTGTCCAGGTCTTTTTCGATGGGCGTGGGGCGTTCTTCCAGCGTCTTCTGTACGGGATTCCGGGCAGGAGTATGGGAAGGGGAGACGGGGCTGGTGCTGACGTCCGGTATCAGGCTGGCATGCAAGGTGCTGTCGATGAGGCTGCTCATATGCGTTCCGGGAATTCTTGAGGGGGAAGAGGGATCAGTCTGCGGCTTCCAGCAGTTCGGGGAAGCGGGCGAACACGTCGCCGAGGAGGTAGAGCGAACCGCAGATGAGCACGGGGGCTCCGGCGGCTGCTTCGGCGGCGGAGTCGATGGCGGCGTTCAGGCTTTCCGCCGGCCGGGCCTGCTCGCCGAGGAGGGCGCAGAGCTCTTCCTTCGCGGCGGCGCGGGGATTGTCCTTTATTTCTGGCACGAAGACGGGGGCGTTCCCCACGGCTTCGCGGAGCATGGCGGCGAGCTTTTCCGGGGCCTTGTCGCGCAGGCAGGAGAAGACGACTGCGCCGGGGCGCAGGGCTTCGGGCACGGCCTGCCCGTCGCCGAGGGCGGAAACGAGGGCGGCCATGCCGTGCTGATTGTGCGCGCCGTCCAGCCACAGGGCGGGGCGGCCTTCGGAGGCGGGGGCGTACTGCAGGCGGCCCGGGATGAAGGCCTGTTCGAGGCCGCGCAGTATGCTCTCCCTGTCCGTCTTCCAGCCGAAGCGATGGCAGAGCAGTACCCAGGCGAGCAGGGCCGTCTGGGCGTTCATGCGCTGGTGCGGGCCGTGCAGGCCGAGCTTCGCGCCTTCGGGGAGCACGGCAAGCTCGCGCAGTTCGTCCGGGAGCGAGGCCCAGAGGGCGCGCCCGGCTTCCGTGCCTTCGCAGGAAGCGGGAGAAGGGCAGGAGCAGAGCGGCAGGCCCAGCTCGACGGCGCGTTTTTCGAGGGCTAGGCGGGCCTCTTCGGGCTGGGGCGCGCTCACGGCGAGGGAACGGCCGTTCTGCATGGCATCGGCCTTGTCTTCGGCGATGGCGGCAATGGTGCGGCCCAGCACTTCCACATGGTCGAGGTCGATGGGGACGAAGCAGGTCATGTGGGCGGGCAGTGCACTGGTGGCGTCGTAGCGGCCGCCGAGGCCGGCTTCATAGATGATGAGGTCGCAGTCGGCGAGGGCGAAGGCTTCCGCGGCCATGACCGTGAGCAGTTCGAAATAGGTGAGCCCGGCTTCGGCCTGCACGGCGCGGGAGGCCAGGGCTGGCCAGCGGGCCGGAGGGAGCATGGCATGGCCTACGCGTATGCGTTCTTCCGGAACCACGAAATGCGGCGAGGTGTAGAGCCCTGCTTTCAGGCTGTGGGCCATGGCTATGGCCTGAAGGAAAGACGAGGTGGAACCCTTGCCGTTGGTGCCCACCACCTGCACGGTGGGACGGGAGGGCCTGTCGAGCCCGAGGGCGGAAAGGGCGCGCTCCATGCGGCCGAGGCCCATGTCCATATGGAAGACGCCAAGCCCGTCGAGGTGGCGGATGACGTCGTCGTAAGCCTTGAAGGGGGCGTCCTGGGGCAGACAGCACGATACGTTGTCGTTCATGAGAAGCTCGGTTTCCGTCAGGAGGTTTTCAGGAAAGGGCGGGAAGCCCGGTGTTCCTCTTTTTCTTCCTTATATAGAGAAAAAAAGTTCGATAGTCTACTGAACAGCTGGGGAAAGGGCGTTTCCGCCTTGGGGCGGCTCTTTCCAACGCCCTTTGATTTTTGGGGGAAGTGGGCTATAGAAGGGGCAGAACACAGCTGGCCCTGCTTTCCGGGGCAAGAGAGGATATGTATGAGTCGAACGTTGCGTCTTTTCGCCTGCGCCGCAGGCATGCTGGCCCTTGCCGTGCTTGCCTGCCTCATCCTGCAGGACGGGGAGACTGTGAAGGGCGGAGGCCATGAGGTCTCCGGCAAGATATCTGTTCCATCCGAAGCCCGGAGCCGTGCGGAAGCCCCTGCGCCGGAAGCCGCCCGACGGGAAGAGCGTGCCGGAGCCGCCCGCGTGAAGGTGCTGGAGCTGGCCAAGGCCGCCGCCGAGAACAGGGCCCGCGCCGAGGCCGCCCCCGCAGAGAGGCCCGAAGCCGTCCCTGCCGAGGCTCCCGGGGCGGAAAAGCCTGCTGGCGAAGCTGCCCGGACTGAGCCTCTCATCTCCATCGAGTCCGAAGCCCTCGCCCTCCTGCGCGGAGAAATTCCTGCCTCTGAAGCGCGTCCGCTCCCTGCGGAGAAGCCTGCCGAAGCCCGGCCCGAGCCCCCTTCCGCCGAGAAGGCCAAGGCAGGGCCTGCCGCGCCCGTGAAGGACGCCCCCGCCCCCCGGGCTGGCGAGCCCGGAAAGCCTGAGCCGAAGAAGGCCGAGGCGAAGAAAGCTCCTGAAAATGCGATGAAGGAGAAGAAGGCCGAAGCCAGGAAGCCTGCGGAAAAGAAGGCGGAAGAGAAGAAGCCCGCCCGCCCGCGTTCCGCCGTGGAGTCCGCCCTTGCCGATGCCCGTTCCGGCCGCCTTTCCCCCGTGGAGGATATCCTCGTGTCGAGCGATCCTGCCAAGACCTACGACCGCGTGGTCACTTCCGCCAAGTTCTCCATGAAGGGCAGCCTCATCAAGCTGACCCTGCGCGGCAATTCCCCCATGATAGGCCATTTCTATGTGCTCGAAGACCCGGACCGCGTGGTGCTCGACCTGGCGGGCAACTGGCAGATAGACGTGCCCAAAGTGCCCAGCAATCGCCTCATCGGCGGGGTGCGCGTGGGCCAGCATGAGGACAAGACCCGCCTCGTCTTCGATATGAAGACCCCGGGCAAGGCGGCTCTCGTGCCGCTGAACCGCAACGCGCTGGAACTGCGCATACAGTAGCGAGGGGCTATGAACGTCGAAGGCCGCCACTATCGTACCATCTGGACCGAAGGCGAAGGCGCGGGCGAGGTCCTGCGCATCATCGACCAGACCGCTCTGCCCCACGAGTTCCGCGTGCTCGACCTGCACAGCGTGGCCGATGCCTGCCGCGCCATACGCGAGATGTGGGTGCGCGGGGCAGGCCTCATCGGCGCGACGGCCGCGTGGGGCGTGTGGCTGGCCGCACGCGAGGCCGAACACCTTTCCGCCGAAGAATTTCCCGTGCGCATGGCCATGAGCATGGAAGCCCTGCGCGTCACTCGCCCCACGGCCAGCAATCTCGTGTGGGCCCTCCAGCGTCAGCAGAAGGCCCTTGCCGGGCTCTGCGGGGCAGAGGCCGTGGCCGCCGCCCATGCCGAAGCCCGGGCCATCGCCGATGAGGACGCCGAGTTCTGCCGCCGCATAGGCCAGCACGGCAAAGCCCTCATCGAAGCCATCGCCGCCAGGAAGCCCGGGCAGGCCGTGAACATACTCACGCACTGCAATGCGGGCTGGCTGGCCTTCGTGGACCACGGCTCCGCGCTTTCGCCCATCTACGCCGCCTTCGATGCCGGCATCCCCGTCCATGTCTGGGTGGACGAGACCCGCCCGCGCAACCAGGGCGCAAGCCTCACGGCGTGGGAGCTGGGCCGGCACGGCGTGCCGCACAGCCTCATAGCCGACAACGTGGGCGGCCACCTCATGCAGCACGGCATGGTGGACATGGTCATCACCGGCGCGGACCGCGTGACCCGCTGCGGCGACGCCGCCAATAAGATAGGCACCTACCTCAAGGCCCTTGCCGCCGCCGACAACGGCGTGCCCTTCTACGTTGCCCTGCCTTCCTCCACCTTCGACTTCAGCCTGCGCGACGGCGTGCGCGAGATACCCATCGAGGAACGCAGCGCCGACGAGGTGCGCGTGATGTCCGGCGCCCTGCTGGACGGGGAAGGGCAGTCCTGCGGCGCGGCCAGCGTGCGCATATGCCCTGAAGCGACGAACGCCCGCAACTGGGCCTTCGACGTGACGCCCGCGCGGCTCATCAGCGGGCTCATCACGGAGCGCGGCCTGTGCCCTGCTTCGGAAGAAGGCGTGCTGGGCCTGTACCCGGAACAGAAGTGATAGCTGAGAAGAGAGAAGGGCCGGGAGATTCCGGAAGCTCCTTTCTCGCAGAGACCAGACATGAAGGAGAGGGTTTTCCTCTGTCCTTTAAAAGGAAAAGCGATGAACGACGAAGGCTATGTCAAATATCAGTGCGTCCATAGCGACGGCCCCGCTCCCGAACATCCCGCATGGCAGGAACTCAACGAACTGCGTTCCGACCTCGTGAAGGCCGGCCTCGTGGGCGTGCTCGAGAACGGCGTAGGCTACGGCAACGTTTCCCTGCGTTCAGAAGGCGAGGGGCTTTTCGTTGTTTCCGCCACGTCCACCGGGCATATCGCCGAGCTCGGCCCTGAGCATTACTGCCTTGTCACGGACTGCGATATCGACGCCAACACCGTGCGTTCCTGCGGCCCCCTGCAGGCCAGCTCTGAATCCATGACCCATGCCGCCGTCTACGCCGCGTCGCCCGAGACCGGATGCGTCATCCATCTGCACCACGCCGGGCTCTTCGGCCAGCTCATCGAAGGCCAGGCCCCGGCCACCGCTCCCGACGCCGCCTTCGGCACTCCCGCCATGGCCCGCAGCGTGGAAGAGCTGGTGCGCCGCCACCCGGCCGACGGCATCATCGCCATGACCGGCCACCCCGACGGCTTCCTCATGTACGCGCCCAGCGTGGCGCATATGCGCGACCTGCTCTATATGCTCTCGCAGGGATATATCCCCTGCTAAGATGATGGAATTCTTGCAAAGCCTTTCTTATACTTGATTCGATGACTAGGAATTTGATAGAAAAAAGGCGCAAGCAAGTCATTTTTCAGCCAAAGGAGTACAGTATGCGCCTTCTCATCGCTTCCGCATTGACGCTGATCCTCGCCGCTCCTGCTTCCGCAGCCTTCGAAGGCCCTGCCTCTTCCGCCCAGCCCGGCGGCTTCAAGGGGCCGGGGGCGGCTGCCGCTGCAGACACGGTGGCCAAGGCCCTCGAAGCCCGGGACGAGTCCCCCGTGGTGCTCGAAGGGCGCATCCTTTCCGCCGGCCCTGAAGACGAGGAATATGTTTTTCAGGACAGCACCGGCAAGATAGTCGTTGAAATCGATGACGATCTCTTCCATGGGCGTACTGTGACGCCGGAAAACACCATCCGCATCTGGGGCGAGGTGGACACCAAGTTCGGGCGAGATTCGGAAATTGAAGTGGATCAGTTTGAAATAGTAAGGTAAATCATGGCATTATGGCGGCTTCGGCCGCCTTTTTCCTTTAAGGAAAGAAGGGAGGCAGAGGCAAAGAAACGGCGAAATATGGCAGAAATGTCATTTACTGGTGTATTTGTTGCAAAATGTTACAGGTACTTGCTATTAGGAATAATTTTCAATAAAAGAATCTTAACAGGAATCACTACTGATAAAACAAACGCCCACCAAGAGAAAAAGGAGTACCTTATGCGTCTCATCATCGCTTCCGCTCTGTCCCTCATCCTCGCTGCCCCCGCCACCGCCGCTGTCGTCGGCTCCTCCAGTTTCGGCGGCTTCAACGGTCCCGCCACTGTCATCGAGGTTGACACCGTGGCAAAAGCCCTGCAGGCTAACGACGAAGCTCCCGTCATCCTCGAAGGCCGCATCATCTCCGCCGGCCCCAAGCGCGACGGCTACGTCTTCCAGGACTCCACCGGCCAGATCGGCATCGCTCTCGAAGGCAAGCTCTTCCAGGGCCGCACCGTCACTCCTGAGCACACTGTGCGCATCTACGGTGAAGTCGAAGCCAAGCACTCCCGCGATTCTGAGATCGACGTGGAGAGATTCGAAATCCTCTAAGCCTGCGCCTCGGCGCAGAGGCATGAAGGTTTACTGATGAACAAGATAGGCATCATCGGCGGCAGCGGTCTGGACGATCCTTCCCTCTTCGAGGATCCCCGCGATATCGACATGGACACCCCCTGGGGCAAGCCGTCCTGCACGCTCCGCGAAGGCCTCATCGGCGGAGTCCCGGTGGTGCTCATGGCCCGCCACGGCCGCGAGCACACCATCCCGCCCACTCAGGTGAACTACCGCGCCAACATCTGGGCCCTGAAACAGGTCGGATGCACGCATATCCTCGCCAGCACGGCCGTCGGCTCCCTGCGTGAGGAGATAGGCCGCGGCGATCTTGTCCTGCCCGATCAGTTCATCGACTTCACGCGCTCCCGCAAGCTTTCCTATTTCGAGGAATTTCAGCCCCATGCTCCTGTGCATACGGCTATGGCCGAACCCTTCGACGCGTCCCTCCGCGCCATCATGAAGGAAGAGCTTGAAGGCATGGGCGTGCGCTTCCACGAGAAGGGCACTGTAGTCACCATCGAAGGTCCGCGCTTCTCCACCCGCGCCGAATCCCGCATGTTCCGCAGCTGGGGCGCGGACATTATCAATATGAGCATCGCCACCGAAGCCATCATGGCGAACGAGCAGGGCGTACCCTACGCCGCCGTGGCCATGAGCACCGACTACGACTCCTGGAAAGAGGACGACGTGGTCACCTGGGAAGCCATCCTCGCTGTAGCTCAGGCCAACGCCGAAAAGGTGCTCACGCTTTTCAAACGTGTCATTCCCAGACTGGGCTGAACGCCCATCAATATATAATGAAGAAGGGAGTCCTGAGGGGCTCCCTTTTTCGCGGCTGAAAGCTCACGGGCTGATTTTCAGCGGCAGAAGGAGGGAGAAAAGCCGCGCAAAGAGCAAGAGTGATCTTGTAAGGAAGATAAATCAAGAGGTTATGAACCACCTGTAAACTTTTTTCAAAAAAGCTCCAAAAAGTGTTTGACAAAGTGCGCGGTCTTGGGCATAAACCGTCTTCGCGCTGAGGCACAGCGGCTCTGAGAAAGCCCCACGGGGCAGGGAGGAGCGGGGCGCCGAAGAGCCTTTCTGAAAAAACATCGAAAAAAGTTGTTG
>JAFQPD010000120.1 GCA_017411945.1 Mailhella sp. | reverse complement strand
CGTTTGCTCCAAGCCGCCCGCGCTTTCGCGCTCCCTGCGGCTTTGTCGCTTCACTTGGCTAATGACCACCAGATGACGCCGCCCTTGTTCGCTGGGGCTTTTCGGGCCTTCGGCCCTTTCGCCCCGCTCACTTCGGCTCGGCTGTCGGGCACGCCTGCGGCGGCCCTCCGACCTAAAGCATCATGCCGCGCCGGACTGCGTGGCGTGTTATCGAGCGTTGGGCCTCACGCCGCCTGCCTAGCCGGGGAGCTTCGGGTCATGCCTTTCCAGCCTTCATATCCCGCTGAACGTGCGGTTTCCTTGCCCCCAGCCCACGGGTCGAAAGCACCGTTCCCCGCCGGGAACTTCCCGAAGCTCTTCCCCCGGACACGCCCTGCCCTGCAAGCCGCGTCTAGTCAGCGCCGTATATCCCAACGAAAAACGGGACGGCTCGAGGAGCGGTGCCTGACACGGAGGCTTTTCCCAAAAGCCGAACGTGACAGGATGCGACGAGTGGGGGTGACCCAGCGGGGTTGCCGGCGGGGGATGGAAGGGGGTGCTCCGTGGGGCGGCAGCCCCAAGCAGCACCCGCCTTCCCCCGTCTGGAAGACTCACCACTAGAAAAGTAAGGCTGACTTGCAGGCAAGCACTCCGGGAGCCCACAGCTCACGACTCCAAGGCTCTGGCGGCCTTCCGCTTCTCCCTGCCCTCCGGCAGAGCACGCCACTCCGAGAGCAGGTCGGGAGCATCGCGGCCCGACAGCCCGCCGCAGGCGTTCATCCCTCCCTCCTCTCTCCTTGCCCTCCGTCCCCTCCCGTGGCACAATGGCGCGACATTTCCCCGGAGGCCAGCCATGCAGCAGTTCTCGCTTTTCGACACCCCAGCTCCCGCCGCGAAGAAGAAGGCGAAGAAGCCCGCGCAGGCATCGCTCTTCGACGCCGTCCCCGCGCCCGCCGCGCCGGAGGAAAAGGAAGGAACCGCCCAGATGGAGGAGAGCGCGCCCGAAGCCGCAGCCGTTCCCGCCGAGGCCGAAAGCTCCGCTGTTCCTGCCCCCGCGCCGGAAGCCGAGCCCGGATTTGCCGGAAACGCTCAGGATGCCGGCTCCCCCGAGGCCCGCATAGCCTTACTCTCGGCCGAGCTGAATCGCCACAACCGCCTGTATCATCAGCTCGATGCCCCTGAGATAACTGACGAAGCCTACGACGCGCTCTACCGCGAGCTCGTGGAGCTGGAAGAGGCGCACCCCGAACTGCGCAGGCCCGATTCCCCCACTCGCCGCGTGGGCGGGGCCGTGCTCGCCTACCTTGAGACGCGCCCGCATCGCCGCCGCATGTACGGGCTGGACAACGTCTTTTCCGCCGAGGAGTGGGAAGCCTTCGTCCAGCGCGCCGAGCGCGCCCTGCCCGAAGCCGCGCCCGGACTCATGGGCGCATGGTGGGCCGACCCCAAGCTCGACGGGCTGGCCTGCGAGCTCACCTATGAGAACGGCATGCTCACGCAGGCCCTCACGCGCGGCGACGGCGAGGTGGGCGAAGTGGTGACAGAGGCCATGCGCACCGTGCGCGGCCTGCCCCTGCGCCTTGAAGGGCTCGTGCCCGCGCTTCTCGAAGTGCGCGGCGAAGTGCTCATGTTCCGCAAGGATTTCGAAGACCTGAACGAAAGGCAGGCCGCCCTCGGGCAGAAGCTCTTCGCCAATCCGCGCAACGCCGCCGCAGGCTCGCTCCGCCAGCTCGACACCTCCGTCACGGCTTCGCGCCGCCTGCGCTTCCTCGCCTATTCGCTGGGCGAGGTGCGGCAGGGCGACGAGCCTCAGGCCGCCTCCGAACTCTGGAAGACGCACGGCGCGCTCATGGAAGACCTGCGCCGCTGGGGCTTCGAGACCCCGCCGCAGGGCCGGCCATGCCGCAACGCCGCCGAGGCCCGCGCCTTCATGGAGGATATGGAGGCCCGCCGCGACGAACTGCCCTTCGAGATAGACGGCGTGGTGTTCAAGCTGGACAGCCTGGAGGCGCAGGAAGCCCTCGGCTATACGGCCCGCGCCCCGCGCTTCGCCGCCGCGTGGAAGTTCACCGCACGCAAGGCCGTGACAAGGCTGAAGAAAATTTCCATACAGGTGGGCCGCACCGGCGTGCTCACCCCCGTGGCCGAGCTGGAGCCCGTGAGCCTTGGCGGCGTCATGGTCCAGCGCGCCACGCTCCATAATGAAGACGAGATACGCCGCCTCGGCATCCGCGAAGGCGACATGGTGGTCATACAGCGCGCCGGCGACGTCATCCCCGACGTGCTCGGCCCTGTGCTCGAAGATCGCCCCGAAGGACTGCCCGAGTTCGAGTTCCCGCGCGAATGCCCGGTGTGCGGCTCGCCTGCGCGGCGTCTGGAAGGCGAGGCCGCGTGGCGATGCGTGAACGCCGTGTGCCCCGCCGTGCTGAGCCGCAGCATAGTCCATTTCGTGAGCAAGGCCGGGCTGGACGTGGACGGCGTGGGCGCGAAGTGGGTGGAAGCCCTCATCGAGGCCGGCCGCGTGAAAAGCCCCGCCGACCTCTTCACGGTGACGCAGGAAGAGCTCATGGGCTACGAGCGCATGGGCGAGGTCTCGGCCGGGAACTTCGTGCTCGCGCTGGACGAGGCGCGGCGCAAGGCCCCGCTCATGCGCTTCATAGCCGCGCTGGGCATACGACAGGTGGGCGAGCAGACCGCCCGCACGCTGGCCGCCCATTTCCGCGATATGGACGAGCTTTCGCAGGCCTCCTCCGAAGAGCTCATGGCCCTGCCGGACATAGGCCCGGAAGTGGCCCGCTGCATACGCGCCTTTTTCGAGAACGAGAAGAACCGCGAACTCCTTGAACGATTCCGCACCCTTGGCCTCTGGCCCGCAGGCGGCCCGAAGCAGGAGGGCGAAGCCGCGCCCGGCCTGCTGGAAGGCAGGCGACTGCTCTTCACTGGCACGCTTTCCCGCCCGCGCGACGAGTATCGCCGCATGGCCGAAGCCGCCGGGGCCAACGTGGCTTCCGGCGTTTCCAAGAAGCTGGACGCTCTCGTCGCGGGCGCAGACCCCGGCTCGAAGCTGGAAAAGGCCCGCGCCCTCGGCATACGCGTGCTGGACGAGGAAGAGTTCCTCGCCCTTTTAAAAGGTGAAGTGACGCTTTAAGTTTCTGCCGTCCATCCGGCTTTTCCCCGGCTCCGGCGGAGCGCGTCTGCATATTCGCGCTTGCAAGTCCCGCCCCTTTCGACTATCCTTTCTCGCGCAAAAACAAACGGCCCTTCCGGGCTTGAGGTGATAGATATGAAGACCAGCTCCCGCAATACCTTTCAGGGCAAGATAACTGCCGTCATCCTCGGCGGCCTCAACGACGAGGTGGAACTCACCCTCGCTTCCGGCGAGAAGATCTACGGCCAGCTGGCCCACGCCAGCGCCGAACGCCTCGGCCTTGCCGAAGGCGGCGAAGCCCTGGCCCTCGTGAAGGCCACCGAGATCCTGCTCGTGAGCGACAACGACGACTGGGACGTGTGCTGCCGCAACCAGTTCACCGGCAAGGTGACCAAGCTCGTGCGCGGCTTCGTGAACGGCGAAGTGGTGCTCCAGACCGCTTCCGGCCTTGAGTTCAACGCCACTGTCTCCCTCGAAGGCATCAACCGCCTGCGCGTGGAGCGCGGCGCCACCGTGACTGCTATGTTCAAGTCCTCCAACGTGATGATAGCCGCCAAGAAGTAAGCGGAAGAATTCATTTTTGAGAAAAGCCCCCGGTGCTCTGATGCTCCGGGGGCTCTTTTCGTTTTCTCAAAGGCTTATTATTTCAGCCGCTTGTCTGTGTTGGCGAGGATGGCGGAAGCAAGGATGAACAGGTAGCCCAGAAGCTCGCTGGATTCCTCCACGCCCGACTTCATGGAATAGACGAACCTTTTGCCCAGCAGGAGCTCCCAGCCCATGCGCGAACCGAAAAGGCGGGAATAGGCAAGGACTATGACCAGCCCGATGATGAGGAAGGGGAAGTACTTCCAGCGCACGAAGTGCTCAAGCCCGGCAAGGGTGCGGCGCAGATCCGTGCAGGCGTAGGCAATGCAGCCGAAGGCCAGCGCGAGGGCCGGCCACAGCCAGAAGCCGTGGGAGATGAAGTCGAGGAAGTAGTCCTGCTCGCGTATGAGCATGCAGCCGAAGAAGCCCGCCACGAGCACCATGGCATGGCGCAGGCAGGGGCGGCGGTACGCCTCAAGGGCGTAGAGCCCGGCGGTGGCGGCGAGCATGGCACTCTGGGTGAGCTCCGTGAGCCCTGCTTCGCGGAAGTAGCGGAAGAGCTGTATGTCCCACAGGAAGATGAGGTACAGGACGACGACGCCGGCGCAGAGGCCGGCAAGCAGGAGGAAGGCGCGGCCGAGGGCTTTGAGCTGAGAGCGGACTTCGGGTTCTTGGAGGAGAGACATGGGGAGATTTTTTTGAGGCATGAGAGTGTTAGGCAAAAATGAAATTCCTATTCTGCCGCCGTTGCCGCGGCTTGTCAAAGAAATGTTACAGCTGCTGGCGGGAGCTGGCCGGGCATTGCCTGCCCCGTTCTGCGTGCGCATCGCGCCGCGCCGGGCTGAGGGGCTCCCATCCTTTAAATATTTATTGCTCCTGATCCCGAAACACGCTATTTTTCATAAAGCCTCTTTTTCCTAGTGGCATGCTTCTTGCAGCATGTGCTGCAACAGCCACATTAAGCCAAGGAAGTTGTCATGTCTCAGATAAACGGTTTCGCGAACGTCCCCCAGAGCGGCAACGTTGGCGGCACAGAGCCCCAGGCCGCTCTCTCGAACGAGGCGAAGGCGGCGCTGAAGAGCCGCATCACCGAAGAGGTGCGCCAGTTCGAAGTCCTGCCCTATCAGGCCCGCCGCGCCGAACGCACGAACGCCCAGCAGGCCGGCTATGTGATAGGCCGCGTGGTGGGCGCGGTGCTCACGCTCGGCGTGTCCGAAGGCATCATCGCCATCGGCCACAAGGCCGAACAGCTCAACGCCAGGAATCTCCGCGAGCAGGCCGTGAGCCGCCTCACCCATGCCGCCCATGCCAACGAAGCTGTCGGCCGCGCCGTGCTTTCCGGCGAAGGCTTCCCCACCCCCGCCTACAAGGCCGCCGTGGAAGAAGCCGTGCGCGACCTCAAGGCCGCCTTCGGCGAACAGCTCTCCGAAGTCTCCGGCTTCAGCGACCTGCCCTCCTCCCTGCGCATAGCCCGCGCCGTGAAGAGCGAGCTCGCACGCCTGGCGGACACGGCCACCGCAGGCGAGCTCAAGGCCATCGTCATGCAGAAGGCCCTGCCCTTCGTGCGCGAACAGGCCCTCCTGAGCGAGATGTCCCGCTCCTTCGCCGCCGCAGGCTACGGGGAAAGCCCCGCGGACAAGAAGCCCGCGCTGATGGACAGGCTGCCCGAGCTCAAGGAAGCCCTCTCCCATTGCGGCGACAGCGCGTCCGTCGCGGAAGTCCTCGACAGGTTCCGCGCAGGCATCGACGCCTTCACCGCCCAGAACAAGGCTTTCGACGACGCCCTTGCCGCAGGCATGGAGCACGCCGAAAATCTTCTGGCCCAGCAATTCGGCATCAGCCGCGAAGACGTGCGCCGGAACATCCCCCTCACCAAGCTCGACACCGCGCTGGTGCCCCTGGCCATGGAAATGCTCGTGGACGCCGACCCGCCCGCAACGGCGGAACAGGTGCTGGCCGCCTGCAAGGCCAAGGCCGAAGAGTTCGTGGCGGCGAAGCTCCATGTTCTGGAAAAGGTGGACGAGCTGAACATTCCCGACGCGCTCAAGACCGCCTGGAAGAACCAGACGCTCAGCAATACGGAGATCACCAAGCCCGACCAGTTCATCAAGGCCGCGGCCGCGGCCGGCGATGCCAAGGTCCAGCGCAGCATGGCCAGACTCATAGCCCTGTCCGGGCAGGGCGAGCAGCCCGAAGCCGACATGCTCTACGCCAGCATGCAGAGCCTGTGCCTGAACGTGAGAAGCGCTCTCGTCCGGCAGTACGGCGGAGAGGATGCCTGGTTCAGGCTCGGCGGCGACGGCCAGAACGCTGTCTTCCGTCACAGCCTCAAGGCCCTTTTCGCCAGTGAGCCCCGCCTTGGCGCAGCTCTTGGCCAGATGCAGGAGCTCCTGCAGGACGCAGAGGCGCGGGCGGATGACGAGGCGGCGAGCATGGACAGGCTCATGTCCGAGACCGCCGGGCATATGCGGCATCTCGCTGCCGCCTCCAGAGAGCCAGGGAACGATGAGAATATCATCCGCGCCGTGGAGGCAGGCACGCCGCCTCCGCTCTTCCTCGCGGCCCAGCGCAGCATGGAAGCCGAAGTGCGCGCCGCCTTCGCCAATACGGAACTGCCGGCCGACCTCATGGGCATGAATCGCGGAGATACGAACATGGCCGGGCTCATGGGCAAACTCATGAGGAACGCGGAAGGCCCGCTCACGCCCGAAGCCTTCGCCCGCATGCTCCGCCCCCAGCTCTTCCTTGCCGCTACCCATACTGCGGCGGCCGTGCTCATCAGCGCCGAGGCCGAACACAGGGGCGTGCCTATCAGCCGCGAAGCCTGCGAGGGGATAGCCGCCCACCTGTCCCTGGCCGCCGCTCTCGGCAATGCCGGGAACGAGCTCGAAGTCCTGCAGGCCCTTGCCGACAGCAAGCCCGCGCTGGACGCCCTCCTCGACAAGGCACAGCTCCCCATCGCCAACGCGAATGCCCACGCGGCCGCCTTCCAGAACGCGGTCGATGCCCTTGCCGCCAACCTCGGCCTCAGCGCCGGAGACGTGCGCGTGCGCCTGGCCAATCAGCTCGCGGAGCTTGAGACCAGCCTCGGCCAGCTCGAATCCGTCATCAAGGGCGTGGCACAGCCCGACCTTGCCCGGATACCCGGCCTCTACGCCGAAAGGGTCGAACCCTTCGTGCAGAACATCACCGCCGCGTTCTACGCCGTGGACGAGCTCGGCATCTCCCCCGAGCTCAAGGCGGAATGGAAGGGCAGGGTGCTCAGCGATCCCGCCATGGCCGATGCCAGCCTCCTGAAGCACGCCGCAAAGCTGGGCGCGGATCTGGCGAGCCAGTACGGGGTCGGCCCCCTTGCCAGAAACATCGGCGATGCCGAGGGCTTCTACACGGCCCTGCGCTCCCTGCCCGCAGGCATGGGACGCATGGCCCAGTTCAGCGTGCCGACGCAGGAATGGTCGAGGCTGGGCGCGGAAGGCCAGAAGGCCCTGTACGGCCTCGCCCTGCTGGCCCAGCTGGACTCTGAGCCCGGCCTGATCCAGAAGATACGGGAAAACCCGGGCATGCTGCAGGCCGCGGGCGAACTGGCCGGCGCCGACATCCTGGCGAACATGGACGACAGCGATCCCCAGCAGCTCGCCGCCGGCGTTGCGGCCGTGCGCGCCGCTGAACTCCTCGACGCCCTCATGGGCCCGGTCGTCTCCAACGCAGAGCTGGCCGCTGGCCTTGAGAAGCCCGAAGCCCTGCCCGCCGCCTACCTTCAGGCCTTCCGTCAGGCCGAGGTCGGAGTGCGCGCACGCTTCAGCGGCCTGATGCTGCCCGAAGACTTCATGGCCGTACAGCTCGCCGACGGCACCAAGGTCGGCGAAGCCCTGATCGAGGCCGTGAGGAACGGCGAGGGCACGCTCTCGCCCGAAGCGTTCGCCGCAAAGGTCGAAGCCGCCTTCCGCCCCGCCGTGGCCGACGCCCTCCTGCATGACGACCTGCTGACCCTCAAGGCGCAGGGCATGGGCAGTGAGGAACTGGCGACGCTGTGCGACATCATGAGCAAGCGCATCTTCCGGGAGCCTTCCGTGAAGGATCCGCTCGCGTTCCTCTCCTCCGTCAGGCAGGAATTCGGGGAAGTCGTGCGCATGTTCAGCGATGCCGACAGAGCCATCGGCGAAGCCGCCGGCCGCGTTTTCGCCGAGCTGGCCGGGGCCACGGGTCTGAGCGTCCGGCAGCTGCAGGAAAGCGGCTACGGGAGGCAGATACGCGAGCTCATCGCCAGCGAGAAGGGCAGGCTCACGGATATCGCGGCGGACCCGGAGATCCCCGCCGAAAACTTCCCCGAAGCCCTGGCCATAGAGGACATTTTCAGCAGGGGAGCCCGCAGGCCGGACGTGCGCGACGTCGTCGACGCCTGCGTCCGCGAATTCGCCGCGGCGCGCAATGCCGTGGACGCCCTGCGCGTGAGCCCCGAACTTGCGGCCGCCCTGAAGAGCGAGCTGCTGGCGGATGCCGTGCTGCGCCAGCCGGGCTTCCTCAGGAAATGCGCGGACACGACCCGGATGACGAACGCCTCTTCCTTCGCCGGACTGATGGCCGACCCCGATGCCAAGGACGAGGACCGCTACCTGGTGCTCAACTGGCTGGCCAGGCAGTACAACAAGGCCCTGTACGGCGGCGAGGGGCGCATCTTCTCCGAGGCCGAAGTCGCCTCGCAGGACGACAGGGCCCGCATCATGCGCAGTACCATGAAGATGCTGCTCGACCTGTACCCCGGCCTCAGGGGCGCGGGCGATCTGCACGATTTCCATGAAGCCGTGCTCAGGCTGGAGCAGAGGCTTTTCGAGGAAATGGACAGGGTCACCGCCCAGGAGAACCGCCTCAGTGCCGAAGAGGCCCGCAGGCAGTTCAGCGATGTGCATCTTGAGCATTACTTCATGGAACAGCTGCTTCTGAACATGCACCGCGCTGTGGTCGAGGCCCGCACGACCCAGAGCCAGCAGTAGGGATAGGATATGAAAGAAGAACTTGCCATGGGGGCGGAAGCCCCCCTCAGCCCGGAGCGCGCCGCTCTCCTCGCTTCGGTGGACGCGCTCTCCGTTTCGGAAGAACTCAAGGAACGCTGGCGCATGGCCGCCCGCGAAGACGGCCGCCTTCGCCTGCCCGCCTTCTTCGTGCGCTGTGCGGACATGGGCTACGCCTGCCTGCCCACGCTCCTGCGCCGCGCCTTCGCGGAAAAGAACGTGGCCTTCGAAGACCTCGACTTCGTGTACCAGACGCTCGGCGCCCAGCATGCCGACGCCCAGCGCATGATATTCGCCCCCGAGGAGCTCGAAGGCATGGAGCTTGCCGAGCTCCTCGCCGTCACCGAGTACTCGCTGGAGAACTTCCTGGACATCTACCGCTTCATGCCCTCCATGCAGGCCGGGAAGGCCGAAGAGCTGGGGCGCATAGCCGCCGAGGCCGCCGCAAAGGGCCGCGCCGCCCGCGAAGCCCTCGAAGGGCAGGGCGGCCCGTACGAAGAAGGGCTCCTGCGCGAACTCTCGGCCCAGTATTTCATCGAAAAGCTCGCTTCTAGCATCGAAGAGGAAGAAAAGATATGACCCCGGAAGAACTCATCAAGGAGCTGGGCCGCACCCTCGGCGCTCCCATGGAACTCAGCCCTGTGGGCACTTGCCGCGCCGCCTTCGACGGCGACGTCATCGAGTTCGAGAAAGTGGACGGCGACCTCTGGATCATGGCCGACCTCGGCTGCGCCCAGAACAGGGAGGACGCCGTGTCCAGCCTGCTGGCGGGCAACAACCTCGGCCTGCAGACCGGCGGCGCCACCATAGCCCTGGACGAGGCGCGCTCCATGTTCACCATGCACATGGAGCTGTGGGGCGACATGCCCTACCCCGCCTTCGAAGCCAAGCTCACCATGTTCATCAAGGCCCTGCGCTGGTGGAAGGACTGGCTCTCCCTGCCGCCGCTGAGGAGCGTGGTGAAGCATGTGCGCCCCGTGGCCTCCGCCCCTGTGCAGGGGCAGGCCGACGGCATCATGGAAGACGTGTATTCCCCTCTTGGCGGCATGCTGAGAGTGTGAGGGGCGCGCTCCCCGCCGGGGGCTCCCGGCCCCCTCGTCCGGCGGAGCGTTCGTGCGCGGGATGGAATTGACAAGCCTTGCCCTCTGTGCTTTCCTTAACAATCTTTTGCAAGCGCGGAACATCCTGCACAGGCCCGATGTTCCTTCCTGAAACTGCTAGCCATACTTCGGAAGGAGTTGCCCATGGCCCTCTTCACCCGCGAAGAAGCTCTTGAATATCATCGCTCTCCCCGCCGCGGCAAACTGGAAGTCATCCCGGTGAAGCCCTGCGAGACACAGAAAGACCTTTCCCTCGCCTATTCCCCCGGCGTGGCCGAAGCCTGCAACGCCATAGCCGAAGACAGGAAGCTCGTGGGCGAATACACCGGCCGCTCCAACCTTGTGGCCGTGGTTTCCGACGGCACCGCCGTTCTCGGCCTTGGCAACATCGGCCCCGAAGCGGGCAAGCCCGTCATGGAAGGCAAGGGCGTGCTCTTCAAGGTCTTCGCCGACGTGGACGTGTACGACCTCTGCCTGAAGACCTCCGCCCCCGGCCAGCTCATCGGCGTGGTGGAAGCCCTCGAGCCCACCTTCGGCGGCATCAACCTCGAAGACATCAAGGCCCCGGAATGCTTCATCATCGAAGAAGCCCTCAAGGCTTCCATGAACATCCCCGTCTTCCATGACGACCAGCACGGCACCGCCATCATCTCCGGCTCCGCCCTGCTGAACGCCTGCGAGCTCACCGGCCGCAAGATAGAAGACGTGCGCGTGGTCGTGGTCGGCGCGGGCGCCGCCGGCATCGCCTGCTCCCGCTTCTACATGGAGCTCGGCGTGCGCCGCGAGAACATCTGCATGTTCGACTCCCGCGGCCTCATCCACGAGGGCCGCAAGGGCCTCAACCGCTACAAGAAGATGTTCGCCCAGAAGGAAGACCTTGGCGACCTCGCCGCCTGCCTCAAGGGCGCGGACGTGTTCCTCGGCCTCTCCAAGGGCAATCTGCTCACCAAGGAGATGGTGAAGTCCATGGCTCCCCAGCCCATACTCTTCGCCATGGCCAACCCTGTGCCCGAGATCCCCTACGAAGACGCCAAGGAAGCCGTGGCCGACTGCATCATGGGCACCGGCCGTTCCGACTACCCCAACCAGATCAACAACGTGGCCGGCTTCCCCTACATCTTCCGCGGCGCGCTCGACGTGGAAGCTACCGAAATCAATGAAGAGATGAAGCTCGCCGCCGCCCACGCCCTTGCCAAACTGGCCAAGGAGCCCGTGCCTGCCGAAGTGTGCGCCGCCTACGG
>JAFQPD010000119.1 GCA_017411945.1 Mailhella sp. | reverse complement strand
CGGCGCGGGCGCGACGCAGGTCCTTGTGGGGCAGGTCGAGGATGCGCTGGTCGTTGGTGTAGGAATGCACGGTGACCATAGTGCCGAGCTTCACGCCGAACTTCTCGTTCAGGATCTTCACGATGGGGGCGAGGCAGTTAGTGGTGCAGGAAGCGTTGGACAGGATGTGGTGCTTGGCAGGATCGTAGTCGTTGTGGTTCACGCCCATGACCACGGTCATGTCAGGCTGCTTGGCAGGGGCGGAGATGATGACCTTCTTGGCGCCGCGTTCCATGTGCACGCCGGCCTGAGGAGCGGTGCGGAAGATACCGGTGGATTCCACGACCACGTCCACGCCGAGGTCGCCCCAGGGGAGCTTGTTGGGATCGCGTTCAGCGAGGCAGGCCACGTTCCAGTCGCCCACCTTCACCATGGTGGCTTCGCAGCCGCCCACGGAGGTCTTTTCAGCGGCCACTTCGCAGGTGAAGTCGGCCTTGCCGTAGTTGGTATCGTACTGCAGCAGGTGGAAGTTGGTGGCGGCGTCCATGAGGTCGTTGACGGCAACGATCTCGATGTTGTCATGGTACTGGCCGAAGGCGGCACGGAAGACCTGACGGCCGATGCGGCCGAAGCCGTTGATGGCAACTCTTACTTTCTTCATGTTTCCTTTCCTTTCGCCCGTCGTACGGGCTTGCGTAATCTAAAATATGTGCACAGAGCTCAGCGGGTCAGCCACCCCGCTGGGTGCCCCGCCATCCTGCCACTGCGTTTTGAAAATCACAAGAGAAAATTTCAGACTACCCCTCTTTTTATAAATTAGCAAATCTTTTCTTCTATAGCCTTATGATGCCGTTCCGCCCACTGCAGCAAAGATAGCTTGCAAGGGCAGGCGATACGCGCTATTTTTCCTGCTCCATTCTATTCTACAAGGGGGAAGCCATGCAGGATCTCTCCAGTGCTCCTCAGCAGCCCCGCCTCGGAACCCGGGCCACACTGCCCGATCTTCGCGGCGTCGAACTGCCCGCCGTCTTCACCACGCGCAAAGCCCGCATACAGGACGTGGACGGCATGTCCTGCCTCATCAACGAATTCGCCGCCGGCGGCATCATGCTGGCCCGAGGCCCTCTCTATCTGTACCAGAACATACAGGACTACCGGGTCATCACCGTCGCTGTCGATGGCATCGAATCCGTCATCGCCTGCGGCGGCCTGCATGTGCTCTGGGAAGACCTCGCCGAAGTGCGTTCCGTAGCGGTACACCCTGCCCTGCACCGTTCCGGACTCGGCCGCATCCTGGTGCAGGACCTCATCGAAGACGCCCGCCGCATAGGAACGGGCCGCGTGTTCACCTTTACCCTGGCCCCGGAATTCTTCTCTTCGCTGGGCTTCACCACCGTTGACCGCGACACGCTTTCCCCCGTTGTCTGGGCCGAATGCAGCAAGTGCCCCAAATTTTACAAGTGCGACGAAGTAGGCATGATGCTCTACTTCTGATGCCGCAGGAGTTTTGATATGGACCTCAAGAACCGCGACTTCCTCAAGATTGCCGACTTCACCCGCGAAGAGCTGGCCTGCCTGCTCGACCTTGCCGCTCGCCTCAAAGCCCTGCGCAAGGCCGGCCGCGAGCCCAAGTTCCTCACCGGCAAGAACATCGCCCTCATCTTCGAAAAGACCTCCACCCGCACCCGCTGCGCCTTCGAGACTGCCGTGTACGACCAGGGCGGCCACTGCACCTACCTTTCCGGCGGCTCCCAGATAGGCAAGAAGGAATCCATGGCCGATACCGCCCGCGTGCTCTCCCGCATGTACGACGGCATCGAATACCGCGGCTTCGGCCAGCGCATCGTGGAAGAGCTGGCCCGCTTTGCCGACGTGCCTGTGTGGAACGGCCTCACCGACGAATCTCACCCCACCCAGATCCTCGCCGACTTCCTCACCATGATGGAACACTGCGACAAGCCCCTCAGCGAGATCACCTTCGCCTACCTCGGCGACGCCCGCTTCAACATGGGCAACTCCCTCATGATGGGCGCGGCCAAGATGGGCATGAAGTTCCGCTCCGTGGCTCCCAAGTCCCTCCAGACCAGCGACGAGATCTACGAAATGTGCCTCGAAGCCGCCAAGGAATCCGGCGCCGAGATCATCCGTACCGACGACGTGGCCGAAGGCGTGAAGGGCTGCGACTTCGTGTACACCGACGTGTGGGTCTCCATGGGTGAGCCCGACGAAGTGTGGAAGGAACGCATCGAACTGCTCCTGCCCTATCAGGTGAACAGCCGCGTCATGGAACTCACCGGCAACCCCGACTGCAAGTTCATGCACTGCCTGCCCGCCTACCACAACCGCGAGACCGAAGTGGGCGAATCCATCTACCAGAAGTTCGGCCTCGAAGCTCTCGAAGTCACCGAAGACGTGTTTGAAGGATCTAACTCCATCGTGTTCGATGAGGCCGAAAACCGTATGCACACCATCAAGGCCGTCATGGTCGCCACCCTCGGCAACGTGCCTCCCGTGTTCTACGAAGACTGATTTCTGCGGGGGAAATGATTTCCCCCGCGCCCCCTCATTTCAGAAGGCCGATGTCACCGAACTGCGTTCGGAGCCATCGGCCTTCTGTCTGG
>JAFQPD010000118.1 GCA_017411945.1 Mailhella sp. | reverse complement strand
CGGTAATAGCAGCCATCGGTATTTCTCCTTGGATTATAAGAAATTATTCAGCGGCGGCTTCAGCGGCCTGCTGCATGGCGACTTCGGGGTCAGCGACTTCCTTGGACTGAGCGGCGCCTTCGAGGCAGGCTTCAGCCATGGCGTTCACGAACAGCTTGATGGCGCGGATGGCGTCGTCGTTGCCGGGGATGATGTAGTCGATGACGTCAGGATCGCAGTTGGTGTCGGTGACGGCCACGATCGGGATGCCGAGCTTGCGGCATTCCTTGACGGCGATGTCTTCGCGATGGGGGTCGATGATGAACACGAGCTGGGGAAGGGAGTCCATGTCCTTGATGCCGCCCAGGGTGAGGTTCAGCTTGTCGAGCTCGCGCTGGAGGACAAGGATTTCCTTCTTCTGGTAGCGGTTGATGGAGCCGTCGGCGAACATGCCTTCGAGCTTCTTCAGGCGCTCGATGCTCTTCTGGATGGTCACGAAGTTGGTGAGGGTGCCGCCCATCCAGCGGTTAGTGACGGAGGGCTGACCGGCGCGGGCGGCTTCGGAAGCCACGGTTTCCTGAGCCTGACGCTTGGTGCCGATGAAGAGCACCTTGCCGCCGTTGGCAACGGTCTCAACGATCTTGTCGTGAGCGGTACGGAACAGCTTCACAGTCTGCTGGAGGTCGATGATATGGATGCCGTTACGAGCGCCGAAGATGAAGGGGCGCATCTTGGGGTTCCAGCGACGGGTCTGATGGCCGAAGTGCACACCAGTTTCCAGCATCTGCTTCATGCTGACGTAAGCCATGGTAAATCTCCTTAGAAAGAAAGGGTTTGTCTTCCACATTGCCCCCAGGCCGTCCACCCGTAGACGCCGTTCGCCGCCGGGAACCCTGGCCGCTGGCAATGTGTGCATTATGTGTAACCGGGAACTTTTAGCGCATTTTCGCCGGCAAGGCAAGTACAAAGTGAGGGAAATTTAATGGAGGACGCCCTCACGGAGGGGCGGGGCGCGGGGCTCCCGGCGTGCTTGCAGGAGTGGCCTGCCCCCTTACTTCTTCCCGTCCCTGTTCGCCTTGGCCAGAGCGTCCGCAAAGGTCATCGCGGTCTCCTTCACCCAGGCAAGGTGGGGTTCGGGCTCGTCCTGGCCCAGCAGGGAGGTCACGGTGAGGAACAGCGCCGCGCCCTTCACAGGGACGACGGCCGTTGCGAGGGCGCAGGGCAGGAAGACGTTCTCCTTCTTCTCGCCCATGCTGAAGTGCAGGAGACAGGTGTGCAGGAAGGCCGAGGAGGTGCGCACCGAATCCACGAGCAGGGGGCGGCCCTTTTCCAGCGAGGAGCGCAGGGCTGCGGCGCGGTTCTGCTCTTCCTGCGCCGGGGTGTCGGTGCTGCTGCGGGGGATGCGGGCGAAGCCGATGAACAGGCCCTCGGCGGAGCGGGCGAGGAGCTCGGCGTCTTTCGCGTCCAGCGGGCGGGGCTGCCCTTCCGGTGCGCAGAGCAGTATCTGCCGGGTGACGGCGTCGGGGCTGCCGCCATGGTACTGCCGGGCCATGTGCTGGGGGAGCCAGAGCTTGAGCAGGCGGCCGCGGCGCACGGCCTGAGCTTCGCTTTCCCGGAAGAGGGGCGTTTCCGGGCCGAGCTCGGCGAAGGAGGAGGGAGTGGGGAATTTCAGCCCGTCCAGAGGGGAGAAGGGCAGGGCGGCTCCTGCGGGCGGAGCTTCTGCGCTGGGGGTGGCAGAAGCGGGAACGGGGCAGAGCAGGGCCGCGGAAAGCAGGAGGGCGGGAAAGGCCGCAAGGGCAGATGCCGCGAAACGGCGGAGCGGGAGGGAGGGGTGCTGCAGGGGAGAGGGCGCGGCTGGCATGAAAGAAAAATGGGGACGGATGAGATTTTGTCAAGGCGGGGCTGGGAAAATTTTCTGCCTGCCCAGCCTTCCGCTGCGGGCAAAAGGCGATGGCGGCTTCCGCAAGCCCTGCCCGCGAACAGCCGCCGGGCACGCCGTGCTGCTCCTCCCTTTGGAGACAGGAGCAGTGGCTGGAACAGGACAGGCTTTTGGCTTCTGGTTCCCGGCTTTTGGTTCTTGGCTCTTGGCTTTTGGGGCATTGCTCAATCATGCGGCGCGCATGTTTGCGCAATGCGGATTTATGCGCGTAGCATGATTGCGCATAACATATTGGATTCAAAGAATAAAAAATCGCCAGAAAAACGCATTTTCGGAAGTTTCGATGCGGATTTCTCGTGAACAGGCAAAAACTTCGTGAAAGTTCCGAACAGATTTCTTACGCGCAAGCAATGAACATGTGATAAAAGGCGCAAAATCGGGACAGGATGGGGATTCCCTGCGCAGGGGCGAGGCGTGCTTTTCCACGCCTCCTTGACCGCGAAGCCCTGCTGTTCCATAATGCCAGAGTCGAAACCTCAGCCATGGAGAAAGCTATGTCTCTGGAAGTCATCTGGTATGGCCATGCCAACGTCATGCTCCGCGAGAACGGAGCCACTGTGCTCGTCGATCCCTTCTTCGAAGGCAATCCCTTCGCTCCGGACTGGCGTTCCATCCCCAGGCCGGATGTCATCGCTGTCACCCACGACCATGGCGACCACCTCGGGCAGGCCATGGACATAGCCCGCGAGACCGGCGCAAAGCTGGTCTGCATAGCCGACCTTGCGGACTTCTTCCGTGAACAGGGCCTTGCCGAGAACGTGGCCAACTACGGCATAGGCGGCAATGTCGACGGCACGCTGGAAGTGTGCGGCGCGAAGTTCACGTTCACGCAGGCCTTCCATTCCGCCAAGCACGGCTCGCCCGTGGGCTTCGTCATCGAGATGCCCGGCGGCCACACCGTTTACCACGCCGGCGACACGGGCCTCTTCGGCGACATGGCCCTCATCGCCGAACGCTTCGACATCGACCTCGCCTTCCTTCCTGCCGGCGGCGTGTTCACCATGGACGGCCCCCTCGCCGCCAGAGCCGCGGCCCTGCTCAAGGCCAAGGCCGCCATGCCCATACACTACGCCACGTTCCCCATTCTGGCTCAGGATGCGGAAGCCTTCGTGCAGGCCCTGGAGGAAAAGGCCCCGGCCTGCCGCGCCTTCGTCATGGCCCCCAACAGCAGCGCGACTCTGGACTGACTGGAAACAGATCATATCGTTTCAGGCACATAGAAACAATGCCGCCTTCTTCCCGGCCCAGCGGGGGAGGGCGGCATTTTTCGCTTCTCCATTTCCTTAAAATAATATATCGTATGACCGCTCCTGATGCGGAGCGGGCCGAATGGGCGGCCTGCCGAAACCGGAGCCGGAGTCCCCCCTATGGCAACTGTCATGCCCCGCGAAGAACTGGTGCGCCGCGCCCTCAAATATATGTCCGAACGCCGTCAGGCCAGCCCCGAGATCTCTTTCGACGCTCTCCTCGATGACGCCAGCCTGCGCTTCAACCTCTCGCCTCGCGACCAGGAGGCCCTCGAACGCCTTTTCCGGGCAGGATCCGCTGGAGCTGTAGCATGAAGCTCCTGCAGATGCGGCTTTTTGCAGAGCACATGAAGACTTTCCTGCTTTCGGCTTCGGTGCTCCTGCTCTTCATCCTTCTGGGCCGCGCGCTCCAGCTGCGCGAGATGCTCATGGGCCTTGAGCTCAGCGTGTTCGACACGCTGAAGCTTTTCGGCTACCTGAGCCCCTTCTTCCTGCTCATCATCTGCCCCATAGCCTGCATGCTGGCGGTGTTCCTCACCTTCCTGCGCATGAGCACGGACCGCGAGCTCGTTGCGCTCAAGGCCGGCGGCGTCAGCCTTTGCCAGATGCTGCCCGCGCCGCTGTTCTTCTCCCTGCTCTGCACATGCTTCGGCTTTTTCATATCCATGCATCTTCAGGCATGGGGCATGGGCAATTTCCGCACGGAAGTGCTTTCCATTGCCAGCAGCAGCGCACGCATAGTGGTGCAGCCCGGCGTGTTCAACAAGGACATCCCGAACATGGTGATGTTCGCCCGCAAGGCCGATCCGCTGAACGGCACCATGGCCGACGTGATGGTGGAAGACCGCCGCTCGGAAAAGAACCGCATGACCATACTTGCGCCCGAGGGAGCCATAGATGCCGACTACGAGAGTGGCGAGATAGTCTTCCTCCTGCGGGACGGCCGCAGCTACACCGAGAACGACGGGGCCATGACAGTCATGGGCTTCAAGGAATACGCCGTGCGCTTCTCCCTCGACAGCCTGTTCAAGGGCGTGGACCTCGGCCCCGTGAAGCCCAAGGAATATACCTGGGAACGCCTGTACGACAGCAAGAACCAGAAGAAGCTCGCCAAGGGCAAGTCGCGCCTGGCCCGCAAGATAGAGGTCGAGCGGCATAAGCGTTTCGTCTTCCCCATAGCCTGCATGGTGCTGTGCATCTTCGTCATCCCCATAGCCACGTCCTTCCAGGGGCTCAAGCAGCAGACCGGCGTGCTTCTGGCCCTCCTTCTTTTCCTCTCCTATTACAGCTTCCTCATGCTGGGCATCAGCCTTGGCGAGAGCGGAGACCTTGACCCGAAGATAGGCCTGTGGGTGCCTAACGCCGTGTTCCTTCTGCTCGGCCTTTACGGCATGCGCCTTGCCGACCAGGAAAGGATGCCGCACTTCACGGAGCTCTGGGCCAGCTGGAAAGCCCGGAGAAAGAATAAGGAGGCCTCCGCATGAGCCTGCTTGCCCGCTACATTTTCCAGCGGCATGCCCGCCTTCTCCTGCTCACCATGTGCCTCGGCCTTGGGCTCTACCTGCTAACCGAGATAGTGGAGCGCGTGGACATTTTTATCGATAACGACGCCGGCATGGGCCTGGTGCTGAAGTACTTCGCCTGCCGCCTCCCCGGCATCGTGGCGCAGATACTGCCCGCCGTCTTCCTGCTGGCCACAGTCGTCGTGCTCTGCCTCATGGGGCACAGCCGCGAACTCACGGCCCTGCAGGCCGGCGGCATATCCTTTTCCCGCGTGGCCTTCACTCTTGTCATGTGCGGCGCTTTCTGGGGCTCCATGCAGTTCGCCTGCGCGCAGTTCATAGGCGTGCAGGGCGACCGCCTCGCCACGCAGATATGGCAGGAACAGGTGCGCAAGCGCGACATGGGAGCGAAGACCTTGGAGGACGTGTGGTTCACCGAACAGGGGTGGACCATATCTGTCAAGTCCCTGCAGCTGAACGGCAATGGCAAGGGCTTTTCCGCCTTCCACGTGAAGGAGGGCACCGCATCCGATGTCGACGTCATCATCCGCGCCCCTCGCGTGAAGGCCGTGGATGAGAGCTGGACTGCCTATGACGCCGTGTGCTTCTACCCGGAGAGCTTCAGGAGAGAAGAGCTGAAGAAGGTGGACATCCCCGTCCAGCAGGACCCTGAGCTCTTTTTCGCCACCAGCTCTGTGAGCCTCCAGCAGCTTCCCCTCTGGCAGCTCGGCGATGCCATCGACCAGCTCGGTTCGGCCGGCTCCAACGTGGAGGGCCTGCGCACTGTGTGGCACGCGAAAATAGCCTATGCCTCCTCGCTCATGGTCATGGCCCTGCTCGGCGCGGCCATAGTCTCGTGGAATTCCAATATCTACATCGCCGTGGGCATAAGCATGGCGGGAACGTTCATACTCTACGCCCTGACCATGTTCGGCGAATCGCTGGGCCAGATGGGCACCCTGCCCCCCCTCGTGGCCGCATGGTTCCCAGATGTACTGCTGCTGGCCGTGGCTCTCTCGCGGCTGTACTTCGTCAGCGTGAGGCGCTGACAAGGAAGGAGGCCCATGCTTTCCCTGCTGGCGCTCTGCATTTTGGGAGGCTCCCTCGTGGGGCTCTTGAGCGGCATGCTCGGCGTGGGCGGGGCCTTCATCATCATCCCGCTCCTCGACGAGATACTGCTCCGCCTCGGCATGGATCCTGCCGTTTCCCATCTCATGGCTGTGGGCACCTCGCCCTCCACCGTGCTGTTCACCTGCATAGCCAGCTTCATGGCGCATCGCCGCCTCGGCTCCATGCGCGACGACATACTGCGCCGCATGTGCCCGGGCATCTTCGTGGGCGGCGTGCTTGGGGCCTTCCTTGCGCCCCTTGCCCCTACGGCCTTCCTCAAGCTCCTGTTCTACGGCATAATCATGGTCGTGTGCGGGCAGATGGCCTTCCCCATGAAGCGTTTCGAACGCGAGAAGGAAGACCTGCGCGGCCTTGCGGGCATTTCGGCGTTCTTCGGCATGCTGGCGAGCATGAGCGGCGTGGCCGGAACGTTCCTTAACGTCACCTATCTGAGCTGGCGCGGCGTGCCGTGGACGCAGGCCGTGTGCACCGGCGCGGGCATAGGGCTCATCATCGCAGTGACGGCGAACGTAGGCTATATCTGGTCCGGCTGGGGAGTGCCGGGCCTGCCGGAATGGTCGCTGGGCTATGTTTATGTTCCGGGAACGCTCTGCCTCATTTTCCCCAGCATGCTCATGGCCCGCTTCGGCGCGTGGCTCATCCATTGGAAGAAGATGCCCGTGGCCCTCATGAAGTGCGGCGTGGGACTTTTCCTCGTGCTCTTCGCCTTGAGCCAGATCGGCAGGATCCTGTGGGAACTCATGTAGCCTCTCAATTCCTGCCTATTCAGGCATCCTTAAAAGAAAAGCGTCCTTGCGTTTGCAGGGCCGTTTCTTTTTTTCCGGAGGCGTCATTCCGGGAATATCTGCGTGCTCACCTTTGCGAACGCAGCGACAGGCGGGGGATTCAGGCTTTCCGGTGCGTCTGCAGGGACGAGCCGCTTTTCCATCCACACCATGCCGTACCAGCGGCCGAACTTGTAGCCGCAGCTGGGGAACGTGCCCGTGAGGCGGTAGCCCATGCGCTCGTGGAAGCGCATGCTGGAGTGGTCGAGGTATTCGTCGGGCGTTGGGGCGCAGGCTATGCAGGAATAGGCGCAGAGCACGCTCTGGGCGCGGAGGCATTTCTCCAGCATTTCGTACAGGCTGCGGCCGATGCCGCTCCTGCGTTCATTCCTGCCGAGGTAGATGGAGACTTCCACGCTCCAGTCGTAGGCCGCACGCGGGTGGAAGCGCGAGGCATAGGCATAGCCCACTACACGTCCTTCCTGTTCCGCGACCAGCCAAGGGTAGAAGCCCTGCACTTTTTCGACTCGTGCACGGAATTCTTCATCCGAAGGCACGGCGTATTCGAAGCTCACGGCTGTCTCTTCCACATAGGGGGCATAAATGCCCAGCATGGCGGGCACATCGAGCAGTTCGGCGGGACGGATAATGATATCAGACATGGCAGATCCGGCGTGGCAGGCAGTACGCCCGCGTTCGGGAAAAGGAAAGGCCGCAGGGCATGAGCTCCGCGGCCTGTTTCATTACTTGGCGTCGTCGCCAACCTTGAGGGCGGCGAGGAAGGCTTCCTGGGGCAGTTCCACGTTGCCCATGCGCTTCATGCGCTTCTTGCCTTCCTTCTGCTTTTCCAGAAGTTTGCGCT
>JAFQPD010000117.1 GCA_017411945.1 Mailhella sp. | reverse complement strand
TATCATCTGCTCCCAGCCGTAAGAGAAGGAAAACGCCATGACGAACAGTGTGAGAAAGATTTGCTCCGGCTTCGTGCTTGCCCTTTCCCTGTGCTTTGCCGCGCCTGCGCTCCCTGCCTTGGCGGAAGACGCCCCCAGCTATGCTGAACAGGCCGAACGCATCCTGAACGAAGGCTTCAAGCAGGCCTATGAAAGCGATAAATATCGCACACCTACCGAACTCACCGAGATACTCGACAAGTCCTTCAAGAAGCTGGACGCCCTCCTGAACAAGACGTGGAAGGAAACGCGGAGCTACCTGAAGAACGCCGACCCGGCTCTGTTTGAACAGCTCCTTGCCGACCAGCGCGCATGGCTGAAGTTTGCAGAAGGATTCAGCACTGCCGTTTACACCGGCTTCGGCAGTGGCGGCTCCATGTACCGCAGTATGGGCATGGATGCCAAAATGAGCCTGTGGGCCCAGCGCATCAAGTACCTCGACACGGTACTCGGCTACGTGAGCGAAGTGCACGGCGCGCCGGAAAAGTAGCCCTCGGAAAAAGCCTGTGAAAAAAGCGCATCCCCTGCCGTGCTGGCGGAGGATGCGCTTCTGTTATGACTTATGCCGGACTAGCGATAATGCGGGCGGTGATGCACCGGACGATGCGGCGGCCTGTGATGCGGTCTGGGGCCGGGGCCATGCGGTCTGCCGTGAGGTCTGGGGCCGGGGCCATGCGGTCTGCCGTGAGGTCTGGGCGGACGGTGCGCCCTGTGGCCGGGGCCGTGCCCGCGATGCGGCTTATGCCGGGGACGGCGATGCGGCTTGTGGGGCGGACGGTGCGGCGGCCTGTGGTGGTCGGGGCCGCCATGCGGCGGACGGGCTTCCGCTTCTTCTACGAGGACGACGGCCGGAGCGGCGGCAGTCACACCCACGAGTGCGGCGAGACCGAGAAGGAAGGAACGACGGCTGATCTTCTGAGGCTTGGGAGAGGTGTTCATAAGGCGTCTCCTAAGTGTTGAGGATATCGGTCGTGGGGCGCATCCCCTGCCGTGGTGTTTTGTCGGACGGCGGAGGATGCGCTTTTTATGGCGTTCAGGCCGTGCTAGTCGAGGGTTACGCGTTTTATCTGTGTGTCCATGCTGTTGGGGATATAGTACTGGCAGGCGTTCTGCCATGCTTCGATATAGCTGTACGAACTTACGGGTTCGAGCAGGGGGGCGAAGGTGTTCAGGTCCTTCATGACAAGGAATCTCGCCTCGTTAGGCAGTACCTGATCCATCCAGTACTCCAGAAGCTCCGTGATCGCGAATTCCGCACGCATGAACGAGTCATTCACGAAGCCATCGTACGATCTCTTGAAGACTTCGTAATAATAAGGAGAGTCCTTCATGGATTCTATCTTATTGAGGACGGGACCATACAGGGCGGTCTTGTTGGAAGAAATGATGGTGTTGGCGACATTCAAGGCCTCGATATGGGCCTTGTTCTTTTCCTTGAAGGCTTTGACGTGCCTGTCGATGTCATAAAGCATGATGCCTCTGTTGACCGGAGTCATCTTGCCGTTGGCGTACTTGATATACTTGCCGAGTTCCTTCAGGCTGTTGACATCGCCCCTGTCTTTGAATTTTTGGAGATTGTCGCTCATCTCCTTCATGCGCTTCTTGTATTCCGGTGCTACGCTCTTCAGCCAGTGGCCGGTCTGCCTCATGTACTGGATGGCTTCAAGCACGTTGGAGTGGTCGTCCTTCATATAGCAGAAGAAGCGAGGCACGAAGAAAAGTTCAGCGGCAACAGCCTTAACCGTGGTAAGGATGTTCTTTATCCTGTCTTCCGTAGCCTTGCTGCTCCAGAGCAGAGGCGGGGCAAGGGAAAGATTGGTGGCGTCCTCCAGGGCTTTTTCTGCCGCCACGAACTTAGGCTTGCACACGTCTATCTTGTCAGGCTCCCAGGGGCGGTCCTTGGCGGCCCATTCGGCATCCAGAGGCAGGCGGTTCATCACGCAATCGTCAAGGGCGTTATACGCATCGATGAACGTCCTGAACTTCTTGGTGAGGTACTTGGTGGCATCCACGGGAGCCTGTTTGGTATCTTTGTTCGCCAGAGCCTGCGCGGGAGGCGTGGCCGTGCAAAGCCCGCATACAAGCAGGCCTGCCGCCGCATAACGGAATATATTCTTCATGAAACTCATAGCGTTTCCTTCTTTGATGGAGTGACAGGGCAAGGCTTAGAAGCGAACGTCGTAGGTATTGACGTACCAGCGCCCCTTGCCCTTGCGGCGCAGTTCGTGGAAGTTCTTGGCGCCGCGCTGTTTGCCTGTTTCTTCAAAGGCGCGGCTCATCACGATGGCCATTTCTTCCTTCTCGCCGGCTCGCTGAATGAGCTGTTCGCGCTGTCCGCTGTCGAGGAAGAAGTTCTCAAGGTTGTTCTTGTCGTCATGGCCTTTGAGCACAGTTATCTTGGGCTCGTCGAACACGGCATGCACGTATTCGCCGTGGTAGCGGGCCTGGTGCAGATCCCAGTGGTAGCGCAGGAGCGATTCGCCAAGGTCGCTGGCATAGCGCACAGGGTTGATGCATTCCTTATACAGCTCGTAGTTCTTTTCCTTGATGGCCGTGGCGAATATCTCCATGAGCGTCTTGGGATCGACGTTCTCGGGCACGGAACGCACCGTGTACCAGCCCTGCTTGATTTTCTCCACGTCCTCTTCTCCGAAGAACGTGCCGGAGTTCTCCAGGTTCGGGTCATAGTAGGCCACCACACGTTCGCCGGAGTAGAGGAATTCTGGCTCGACCACCCAGCCCCATTCCTGCGGGGCGAGCTTCTTTTCGTTGGCATCGGGCGATTCCATGACCACGCCCGTTATCTTGCCCAGGATCGTGAACTTGAGGGTGTCGCCAAGGCTGGGGTCCACGAAACGGCGGAAACGCTTCACGGCTTCGTAGGGGCCAAGCCAGCTGCGGCCGGAAAGCTCCACGAAGTAGAAACCCGAGGAACGCTTGCCCACATACATATATTCGCCGGTAGCGCCATAGAACTGGTTGTTCGGATAGACCACGTTCTCCAGGACAACATACTTGCCGAAGTAGTCGTCCGGGTCGCACTTTTCCACTTCCGGAGTGGGGAAGACCTTGGTGATGGGCTGTTTCTCGGCAAGCAGTTCCTGCCACTTGGCCTGGCTGAGCTTGCGGTAGCGTTCCTGCATTTCCTTTTCGTTGCGCAGGTAGGCCGTCATTTCGGGCGTTATCTCCATGAAGTCGCCCTTGCTCTTCATGAGCACCATGCTGGCGCGGTGTATCAGCTCCTTGACCTTGGGGTCGTCGGGGTAGGCCATGGCCAGATTCTGTATGCGCGAAAGGGCTTCGTTCTTATTGTAGTAGCGGCCCATATCCGCACCTTGGGCACGGGCCACTTCCTTCTCGAATTCCTTGAGGTAGAACTCGGCCTTGCCTATCTCCATCTGCGGAGCGTTCGCGGCATAGGCCGGAGCCGCAAGTATCGAGAGGCCAAGAAGTATGGCGGCAGTCAGTCGTTTCATATTCTCTCCGTGTTAGGGGGCTTTTTAGAAAAGCGTAGCGTGTTGCCCTCGTTATAGCAAGGCTCAGTTCCATTCCCCGCTGAAATACGGGTTCTGGAAATCCTTTATGAATCTGGAGGGCCATTCGAAATGGGCAACGCTGAGTTTTTGCGTCTTCCAGTCGAAGCGCCAGCAGAAATAGGCCGTGACGATGCCCCTAAAGCTGGCCCCGCCGCCGGAAAGCACAAGGTCGCCGGAAACGAAGCCGTTGCGCACCTCGGTGTTCATGCGTTCCACGGTTTTGCCCGTAGCCACGTTTTTGTAAGCCGCGGCACCGTCGCCATCAAAGGCGGCGGC
>JAFQPD010000116.1 GCA_017411945.1 Mailhella sp. | reverse complement strand
GGACGAAGCCATACAGCTCATTCGCAGCGAGCTCGAAGAGAAGGAGATGCCCTACTACGTCTATGTGGTGGACGACCTCGAAGTCCTGAAGGGCGTCGTCTCCCTGCGCGACCTCATGCTCGCCCGCCCGGGCACGCCCATGGAAGACATGGTGGGAAGGCAGGACGTCATTTCCGTGCAGTTCGACGCCGACAAGACGGAAGTGGCGCGCGAGCTCGCCCACTACAACTTCATCTGCCTGCCCGTGGTCGACAGGGAGGAGCACCTCATGGGCGTCATCACGCACGACGACGTCCTCGACATCGTGCTCGAAGAAGCCAGCTCCGACATGCTGGGCATGGTGGGCGCCGGCCAGGACGAGACCGTGGACACTCCGTGGACGAAGTCTGTGAACATCCGCCTGCCGTGGCTCATCATCAACATGTGCACCTCGTCGCTTTCCGCCTTCATCGTCTCGCTCTTCGAAGGCTCCATAGCGGAAATGGCTCTCCTTGCAGTTCTCATGCCCATGGTGGCCAATCAGGCAGGCAATACCGGCCAGCAGGCTCTCGCCGTCATGATCCGCCAGCTCGCCACCGAGAGCTTCGATGCCAAACGCTCCTGGGGAGCCGTGGTGCGCGAAAGCAAGATCGGCCTCGGCACGGGCATCGTCATGGCCTTGCTCGCCTACCTCGGCGTGTTCCTGCTCAGCGGCAACAATCTGCTCGCCTTCGTCATGGGCTTCTCCCTTCTGCTGGACATGTTCCTCGGCGCCATCGCCGGCGGCGCCATCCCCCTTGTCCTCCGCTCCATCGGCCGCGACCCTGCCCAGGCCTCCAGCATATTCCTCACGGCCCTCACCGACTCCGGCGGCTTTTTCATCTTCCTCGGGCTCGCCACCCTCTTTCTGTTCTGAATCTCCTGCAGATATGGCAAAGCCCCGCGCCGACTTCATCCGTCAGCGCGGGGCTCTTCTTTTAAGCAAGCTCCGAGATCAGTAGAAGAAGCTCTCGCCTTCCGCCGTTATCTCGATATCCTGCGAAATGGGGTCGATGATGCGGCAGTAGCCGTAGTTCAGCCACTCGTCCAGCGTATCGAGCATATCGGAGCGGGAGCAGCCCTCCTCTTCCGAACGAGCCATGAGCCCGGGGAAGAAGCCTGCAGGCAGAGGGCGGGGAGCACAGCTCACTGCCTTGCGCAGGAGATGCCGGGTCTCTTCCGGCGTGGCGGGCACGCGCTTCTTCTTTTCTGCCATGCATCAGTCCTTGTCGCCGAGCCACGCCTTGATGTTCTCAAGCTGGCGGGCCACAGACTGCGGGCCGGTGCCGCCGGGAACGTTGCGGCGGGCCACGGCGGTGTCGTAGTCGAGAGCCGCGAACACATCTTCCTCGATGAGCTCGCTCAGGCCGCGCAGCTCTTCAAGGCTAAGGTCCTCGAGCCCGCAGCCCTTTTCTTCGGCAAGGGCCACGGAGCGTCCGGAAACATGATGGGCCTCACGGAAGGGCATGCCCTTGGTCACAAGGTAGTCGGCAAGTTCGGTGGCGTTGAGGAAGCCGGAGGCAAGGGCCTTGCGCATGCGCTCGGGGCGGAAGGTGATGCCTTCGAGCATATCGGCCATCAGGGAAAGGGAATGGCGCACCGTGCCGTCGGTATCGATGAAGGAGATCTTGTCTTCCTGCATGTCGCGGTTGTAGGTGAGCGGTATGCCCTTCAGTATGGTCATCAGGTTCATCAGGTTGCCGTAGGTGCGGCCTGTCTTGCCGCGCATGATCTCGGCCACGTCCGGGTTCTTCTTCTGGGGCATGATGGAAGAGCCGGTGGAATGCTTGTCGGAGAGCGTGACGAAGCCGAACATGGGGTTGGCCCACCAGATGATCTCCTCGCAGAAGCGGGAAAGGTGGTTCATGGCGGTCACGCCGCAGAACAGGGCTTCGAGGGCGAAGTCGCGGTCGCCTACGGCGTCCATGCTGTTGTCGAAGATGCCGTACATGCCCAGCTCTTCGGCCACCATCTCAGGCTTGAGGGGGTAGGTGGTGCCGGCAAGGGCGGCTGCGCCGAGGGGGCTGATGCGCACGCGCTTCTCGCAGTCGGCCATGCGTTCGGCATCGCGCTTGAGCATCCAGGCGTAGGCGAGGAGATGATGGGCAAGGCTCACAGGCTGGGCGGGCTGCATATGGGTGCAGCCGGGCAGGAGCACGTCCTTATGCTCTTCGGCGCGCTTCACGAACATGCGAACGAGGGCGCGGGTGAGGCGCATCCATTCACGGAGCTGGTCGGAAGCGAAGAGGCGGAAGTCGAGGCAGACCTGGTCGTTGCGGCTGCGGCCGGTGTGGAGCTTCTTGCCCACGTCGCCCACGAGCTGGGTGAGACGCGTCTCGATGTTCATGTGGACGTCTTCAAGATCCTGCCGCCACGGGAACACGCCGTCTTCGATCTCCTTTTTCACCTGGTCGAGGCCGGCACGGAGCGCATCGGCTTCTTCACGGGTGATGATGCCCTGTTCGCCCAGCATGCGGGCATGGGCTTTGGAACCGGCGATATCCTGAGCATACAGGACGCTGTCGAAGGAAATGGATTCCGTATAGGCTTCAACGGCAAGGCTGGTGCTTTCTTTGAAGCGGCCGCCCCAGGGCTTCTCGGACATGATGACTCCAGAAACTAGCTGATTGTAAAAAATGAGGCCGGATTCCCGGCATAAAAAGAAAAAGCGAGGGAACAGGCCTTGGCCCGCTCCCTCGCGGAAGTTCAGGCATCAGCCCTGCTTCTTGTAGTGTTCCAGACGATCGGCGTAGCCGCGGATGCGGAGGCTCTGCAGGCGGATGAAGCCGGCGGCGTCCTTATGGTCGTAGGTGGCGCACTCTTCGAAGGTGGCGAGGTCCTGGCAGTAGAGGCTGTGGGGGGAATAGCGGCCCACGGGCCAGGCGTTGCCCTTGTAGAGCTTCAGGCGCACTTCGCCGGTCACGCCCTGCTGCATCTGGTCGATGAGGGCCTGCATGGCTTCGCGTTCGGGGGAGAACCAGAAGCCGTTGTAGATGGCGGCGGCGTAGCGGGGCAGTATGGTCTCGCGGGTGGCGAGGGCTTCGCGGTCGAGGCAGATGCCTTCGAGGTCCTTATGGGCGACATAGAGGACAGTGCCGGCGGGAGTCTCGTACACGCCGCGGCTCTTCATGCCCACGAAGCGGTTCTCGACCATGTCGAGGCGGCCGATGCCGTGCTTGCCGGCTATCTTGTTGAGCTGTTCCATCATCTGGCGGGGGGTGAGGCGTTCGCCGTTCAGGGTGACGGCATCGCCCTTTTCGAAGCCGATGGTGATGTATTCGGGTTCGTTGGGAGCCTGTTCCACGGGCACGGCCATGACATAGCTGTTGGGGCCGGGTTCTTCCCACGGATCCTCAAGCTCGCCGCCTTCGAAGGAGCAGTGCAGCATGTTGCGGTCCATGCTGTAGTGCTTGTTGGAAGAGCTGAGCGGGATGTCGTGCTTTTCAGCGAAGGCGATGAGAGCGGTACGGCTCATGAGGTCCCATTCG
>JAFQPD010000115.1 GCA_017411945.1 Mailhella sp. | reverse complement strand
TGGTCTGGCGTATGCTGTCCGTGTTCATGGTGAAAAAGTCGGTCACGCCGCGGTGGCGCGAGGTGAGCAGGCGCGTGAGCTCCTTCTCGGCCACCTGTGCGCTCACGCTGTCGGCTATCTTCACGGTGATGGAGGATATGGTGCGGCTGCCGGAAACGCGGGTCATGTGGGCGGTATAGGGTATCCAGGCGGTGAGCGAGGAGCGCGGGCCGAAGGTGGCAGTGGGCTTCTTGGTCACGCCCACCACTTCGAAGGGCTTCTTGCTGAAGAGGACTATGGCGCCGATGGGGTCTTCGCCGTTGGGGAAGAGCTCTTCGCGCGAGGTGTCGTCTATGACCATGACGGCGCGTGCCTGCTCTATGTCCTCGCGGGTGAACAGGCGGCCGGAGGCGAGCTCCAGGCCCTTCACGTTGAAGTACTGCTCGCCCACGCCGGAGAGGGAGCCTGTGGCGGAGCGGTTGCGGTAGACCATCTCGCCGCTGGAAGAAGCCACGGGCGTGGAGCTGGCGATGTAGCTCTGCTCGGCGAGGGCGTCGGAATCGTCCACGGTGAGCGTCTGGTAGCGGTTGGCGTTGCGGTCGCCGAAGTTGCGGCCGGGGCGCACGTCTATGGTGTTCGTTCCCATGGCGTTGATGCCCGCAAGTATCTTTTCCTGCGAGCCGCGGCCCAGAGCCACCACCGACACCACCGAGGCGATGCCTATGATGATGCCCAGCATGGTGAGCAGGGAACGCATCTTATGCGCCATGATGGCCTGAACGGACATGCGGAAGGCTTCGCCGAGCTGGTCGCGCAGATACTGCCATGTGGAGCGGGACACGGTGACAGTTTCCGGGCCTTCCTCCTTGAGGATGGGGGCGGAGCGCGTGTCGCTGATGACTTCGCCGTCCTTGATCTCGATGATGCGGTTGGCGTAGCTGGCTATCTGGCGGTCGTGCGTGACGAGGATGAGCGTGTGGCCCTCGGCGTTCAGCTCCATGAGCAGGCTCATCACGTTCTCGCCGCTTTTGGAATCGAGCGCGCCGGTGGGTTCGTCGGCAAGTATTATCTCGCCGCCGTTCATCATGGCGCGGGCTATGGACACGCGCTGCTGCTGGCCGCCGGAAAGTTCGTTGGGCTTGTTCTTCGTCTTGCCGTCGAGGCCGAGCTTGATGAGCAGGTCGTGGGCGCGGGCCTCGCGTGCGGCTCGCCCCATGCCGCCGTACACGGCAGGGAGGGCCACGTTTTCCTGCGCGCTCAGGCTGGTGAGCAGGTTGTAACGCTGGAAGATGAAGCCGAACTTCTCGCTGCGCAGGCGGGCGAGGTCGTCGGGCCCGAAGTTCTCGATGTTCACGCCGTCCACGAGATAGGTGCCGTCGGAAGCGGTGTCGAGACAGCCGAGTATGTTCATGAGGGTGGACTTGCCCGAGCCGGACTGGCCGATGATGGCCACGAAGTCGCCCTTCTCGATGGAGAGGCTCACGTCCTTCAGCACTTGGACGCGGCTTTCCCCTTCGCCGTAATATTTATTGATATTGCGTACTTCGAGAGTGACCATAGGTCTTCCTTCTGGAATCGTGGAAAGGGCCTAGCGGCGGCGGTTGCTGCGCGGGTTGGCGAGGCGGTCTGCAAGTTCCGACTGCGACATCTGCGTGGCCACGACTTTTTCGCCTTCTTCAAGGCCGGAGCGTATCTCGGTCATGACGTTGTTGTTGATGCCTATCTCCACCTTGCGCTTTTCCACCTTGTTCTCAGGGGTGAGCACGTTCACGGAATGGCCGCCTCGCCCGTCGCTCTGGATGACGAGGCTGGGAAGGAGAAGGACGTCCTTGGCGTGGTCTATCTCGATGACGTTCTGCGTGGTCATGGCAAGGCGCAGTATGCCGTCGGGGTTGGGCACTCGCGCCTTGGCGTAGTAATAGACCGCGCTGGCCGAAGAGCCGGCGGAAGACGAAAGGCCGGAGTTCGAGCCCGTTGCGTCGCTGAGCGTGGTGTCGCCAGGGTCGATGGAGGAGATCCTGGCCCTGTAGGTGGTATCCGGGTCGGAGAGCAGGGTGTAGCGCAGGCGCATGCCTTCCTTGATGAAGGGGATGTCGCCTTCCGAGACTTCGATCTTTATCTCCATGTCGGAAAGGTCGGCTATCTGGGCAATGGTGGGCGTGGTCTGGTTGGCGTTCACAGTCTGCCCTTCCTTCACGGGAACGGAAACTATGGTGCCGTCCAGCGGAGCCACGATCTTGGTATAGCCCAGGTTTGTCTCGGCGGTGACCACCTGTATCTTCTGCTGGACTATCTGCGATTCCATTTCCTTCAGGCTGGCCCTGGCGGCGGCGAGGGCGTTCTCGGCGTCTTCGAGGGCGGCGCGGGAGGTGGCGTCCGTCTTCTTCAGCTTCCTTTCGCGCTCGTACTTGGTCTGGGCCACCTTGAGGGCCACCTTGCGGGATTCGAGCTGGGCCTCGTAGGTGGAGAGGCGGGCGCGGGCTATGTCGAGGTCGTTCTGCTGTGTCACGGGGTCGATCTGGGCTATGAGGTCGCCCTTCTTCACCTGCTGGCCGATGACGGCATGCAGGGCGATGATCTTGCCGGAGGCCTGCGCACCCACGGTGACGAGCTGCGCGGCGTCCACTTCGCCGGTGGCGTTCACAGTTTTGCGTATGTTCCCGCGCTTAACTGTTTCGGTGAGGTAATGTATCTTTTCACCGGCACTCTTCTTGCTGTTCCAGTACCAATGGCCGCCGCCGGCAAGGGCGAGGGCGAGCAGGGTGATGAGAACTTTCTTCTTCATGGAGCTTTCTCCGGCGTGTAATTGCGTGGCGTGCAGGCTTTCCTGCGGGCTTTCGCAATATATACAATAAAAAAGAGCGGATGCTAAGGGGGGCAGTGTTGCAAAACCTTGCCCGGAAGGCCATGCGCGGCCTGACCTGAAAGCTATGTTGCAAGCATAGCGGCATCGGCGTGCAACGTCTTCTGTTCTTTGAGGAATTTTTCAGGACCGGAGGGCAGGACGAAGGAGTCCTGCAAGAAAAAAGGCCGGAAGAGACCCGGAAGGACGTTCACGGCAGAAGAAAAGCCGGGCAATGTGGCATTTCCGGAAGATTTCTCCTTTTATCTGCGAGCATTGCCTTTTTCGGAGGTGGAAATTTCCGGCATTGCGGTGTAGCTTCAGCTCAAGCCTTTCCTGCCCCTTCCAACACTGAGAGAAACGCCCCATGATACGCAAAGCCACGCTGGACGACCTCGACGCCATTTCCGCCATCTACGACGCCATCCACGACCGCGAGGAGGCCGGCCTTGCCGTCATCGGCTGGAACCGCGCCATCTACCCCACGCGGGCTTCGGGAGAAGCGTCCATCCTTGCCGGGGATATGTATGTGCTGGAAGAAGAAGGCCGCGTGCTCGCCGCCGCCAAGATAAACCAGAAGCAGGAAGAGAGCTACGCGCAGGGCGCATGGACGCATGGAGCGGCGGACAGCGAAGTGCTGGTCCTGCACACGCTCGTGGTGCATCCCGAGGCCGCAGGGCGCGGCATAGGCACGCGCTTCGTGGCCTTCTATGAGGAATGCGCCGCCCGCATGGCCTGCCCGCATCTGCGCATGGACACCAATGCCCGCAATGCGGCGGCCCGCGCCCTGTACAGGAAGCTGGGCTATGCCGAAGTATCCATAGTCCCCTGTGTTTTCAACGGGATAGCAGGAGTGAACCTCGTCCTTCTCGAAAAGACGCTCCCCCTGTAGATACGAGCTGGCATCGCATAAAAAAGCCCGTTTCTAACGGGCTTTTCCTTGACCTCGCCGGAGGCGCCGCCGCAAAGCGGCGGTTTGAGCGCCGACCCCACGCCGACTGGAAGTCGGCATCTGAGGTGGGCGAGGCGCGGCCTGAATGTCACAGCGCCGACCGAAAGGCGGCCCGAAGGGCCGTAGCCGTTAGGCACGCGAAACGAAGTGCACGCGGGCCTTACGGATATCGAGAGCAGAGATGAGCGCCGCTGAGGGAGCCGAAGGCTCACGAGGCGTGCTCCGGTCAGGTCTATGTTCGAAGGTCTCTTAGGCTGACTGAGAAGTCAGCCTGTTTCGGCAGAAAATCCAAGAAATTATGCCTCCAGCGGGGCAGTCATGAGGCGTTCCAGCTCCTCGTGGGCCCGCCTGGGGTCGCGGCCCTGAGCGCGGGCGATGGCGTCGAAGTTCTCCACGGCGTCGCAGTCGCGCAGATAGAGGGGGGCGGGATCGGAGCCGTCGAGGCTGTCCCAGTCCGTGAGCTGTTCCGCGGCGAAGAGAGAGGCCGTCGTGGGAGTGTCCGCGCTGGCGGGCAGCAGGCGCGTCTTTTCGGGAAACAGCGGGGCAAGATAGGCGCGGTTGCTGGAAAGGGCGGAGCCGAGCACGAAGTCGGGCGCACCGAAATCGAAGCCTTCGGGCACGGGCGGCAGGGGCAGGAGAAAGGTGCGGCCTTGGGCGCGGGGCACGCCATTCTCGTCCGCACGGAAGCGGGCGCAGTAGGCGAGGCCCTTGCGGGCGTTGGTCATCACCAGCACCTCTTCGCCGGGGCGTGCGCTGGCATTGAAGGCCAGGCACTGCAGATAGTCCAGTCCGGCCTGCTTCGCCTGCACGGCGCGGGCGAGGCCGGAAGCCGTGGTCAGGCCGATGCGCAGGCCCGTGAAGTTGCCGGGGCCGGCCACGCAGGCTATGCGGGCAAGCGCGGCGGGCTTCATGCCGAGGCGGCCGAAAGCGTCGCGCAGGGCGGGGGCGAGGAGTTCCGTGCCGCCGCGCTGGGCCAGCCAGTCTTCGGAGCAGAGCACGGCCCCGCCAGAGCAGAGCAGGAACTGGATGCGCTTTTCAGCCGTATTGAGGATAAGGGTAAGGTCCTGCATTTATTTGAACCAGCGCATGACATCGTTGAAAGTTGCGAAGAGCATGAGGGCGATGAGCAGGCCCGCGCCTATCTTCATGAGCCATTCCTGAGCCTTTTCGGGCACGGGGCGGCGTATGACCATCTCGATGAGGCAGAAGACGATGGCGCCGCCGTCCAGCACGGGGATGGGGAAGAGGTTGAGCAGGCCGAGGTTCACGCTGATGAGGGCGGCGAGGAGCAGGAGCGGGACTATGCCCACCTTGGCCTGTTCGCCCAGCATCTGGGCTATCATGATAGGCCCGCCCACGGATTCTGCGGCCACGGAGCCGGTTATCATCTTCTTCACGCTGGTGAGCGTGAGGTCTATCATGTCCCAGGTCTTCTGCAGGCCGAGCACGGCGGATTCGAAGAAGCCCTTCTCTTCATAGCGCACGGCTCCGGAGGCCTGCACGCCGATGAGCCATGCTATCTCAGTCTCGCCGAAGAGGTTGGTGCGCTCGCGGCGGGTGGGAGTCATGGCGAAGATCTGCTTCCGGCCCTCGCGCTCCACTTCCACCTGCATGGTTCTGCCGCCAGATTCGCCAACGATATCGGGAACCTGGCCCCAGCGTTCTATCTTCACGCCGTCGATGGCCGTGATCATGTCGCCGGGCTTGAGGCCTGCGGCTTCGGCCGCGCTCTGCGGGAGTATGCCGCCTACCTGAGGCTGGGAAACGGCAAGGCCGGTGGCCGCAGTGAGGCCCCAGTAGATGAGCCACGCGATGAGCAGGTTCATGAGAGGGCCTGCCGCCGCGATGATGAGCCTCTGCCACGGGGCGCGGCTGGTCACAGCGTCTTCCTGCGTGAAGCCGAGGCTTTCCACCTCGTCGTCGTATTCGCCCACGCCGGCCACATAGCCGCCGAAGGGCAGGAGCGAGAGGCAGTACTCGGTCTTGCCGCGCTTCACCTTCCATATTTTCGGGCCCATGCCGATGGAAAAGGTGATGACGCCCACCTTGAACGCGCGGAAGGCGATGAAGTGGCCGAGTTCATGGAAGAAGATGAGGCCGCCCAGCACCAGCACCACGGCGAGGGCGGAATCCCAGTAGGAGAAGATGTTGAGTATAGTCTGCATGCAGTTATGAGCCTTTTGGTTTCAGGATGCGTCACGGCATCCCGAAACAGGGATGCCCTAGGGACGCCACGCCTCGGCGAGGGCGCGGGCGGCGGCGTCGCGTCTTTCGATTTCAGTGAGGGCGGCTTCCACCGAGGCGGCGAGGCCGTCGCCAAGTTCGAAGTCGGGCAGGGGGCTGGAGGCGTCCACCACGCTGGCCACAAGGGCCGGGATGTCCGTGAAGCCTATGTCCCTGCCGAGGAAGCGGGCCACGGCCACTTCGTTGGCCGCGTTCAGCTCCACCGTGCGGCGTTCGGCAAAGGCGCGGCGCGCAAGGTCGAGGCAGGGGAAGAGTTCACAGCGGGGCTCTTCGAAAGTGAGCGTGCCCGACTTCGCGAGGTCGAGGAAGGGAACGCCAGTCACCCTGTCATCCAGCATATAAGGCCAGGAAAGGCAGGCGGCAATAGGCAGGCGCATATCCGGCACGGCAAAATGGCCCATCATGGAGCCGTCCGTGAGCTCGACCAGCGAATGGACGATGGACTGCGGATGCACGAGCACATGCACATCCTCCGTGTCCATCTGGTAGAGGTGGCAGGCTTCGATGACTTCGAGGCCCTTGTTCATGAGCGTGGCCGAGTCGATGGTGATTTTCGCGCCCATGGACCAGTTGGGATGCTTCAGTGCGTCCTCTGGCTTCACGTTCTTCAGGAATTCCGCATCCTTGGTGCGGAAAGGACCGCCGGAAGCCGTGAGCATGAGGCGGCGTATCTCGCTTTCGCGGCGGCCCACCATGCCTTCGAAAAGGGCGCAGTGCTCGGAATCCACAGGCAGCACCACGGCTCCGGTGCGCCGGCACAGGGCGCGTATGAGCTGGCCTGCCAGCACCAGCGATTCCTTGTTGGCGAGGCAGATGGTCTTCCCTGCGGCGGCAGCGGCGGCCGTGGCGCGGAGGCCTGCGGCTCCCACCTGGGCCGAGAGCACCATGTCCACGCTGGGGAGCGCGGCAAGGGCTGCGTAGGCGGCCTGCCCCGCGGAGATATGCGGCTCGTAGCCGGGGGCGGCTTTGCGCAGCAGGGAGCGCAGGGCTTCGATGCCCGAAGGGCCTTCGGCATCCTGCACGGCGAGGTGCGGCGGACGCCATTCGGCGGCCTGCTGGGCCAGCAGGGCTATGTTGCGGCCGGCGGCCAGGACTTCGACATGGAACTTGCCGGAAGCCTTCCATGCTTCGAGCACGCGGAGCGTACTGCATCCGATGGAGCCCGTACAGCCCATGAGAGCTATGCGGCGCGGGAAGGGCAGGGCGTCCAGCTCACCGGGGATATGGCTGATGTAATGCATGGCTTAGAAGAAGGGGAAGTATGCGGCGGCCGCGGCATAGGTGCCGGCGCAGAAGGTGATGCTGTCGAGCCTGTCGAGCACGCCGCCGTGGCCGGGGAGCAGGCGGCTGGAGTCCTTCACGTTCACGGCGCGCTTGAGGGCGGATTCGAAGAAGTCGCCGAGCTGGGCCATGATGCCCATCGCAAGGCCGAGGATGGCGAAGCACTGCACGGGAGCCTTGCCGCAGAAGAATCCGAGGGCGCAGGAAGCGGCCACAGCGGCAAGCAGGCCGACGATGGAGCCTTCGATGCTCTTCTTGGGGCTGACGGAGGGCCAGATCTTGTGGGAGCCGATGCAGACGCCGGCGAAATAGGCGAACATGTCGGAAACGGCGGGCACCAGGACGATGAGGAGCTGTTCCCAGCTGTTGAAATGGATGGCAGGGGCGAGGAGAACGGGCACATAGACGATGCCGCAGAGCATGACGGCGGCGCGGCGCAGGGGGTCGAGGCTCTTCTCGCGGCTCCAGCACACGAGGGCGTAGAGGGCGGCGACGAGGAAGCAGACGCCGAGCGCAGGGGCCAGCGGATACTTGGGAAGGAAGAAGGCCACGGCGATGTAGCCGGCGCCGAGGAGCAGGCCGATGAGCTTCATGCCCCAGCCGCCGCTGGGCTGGAACATGAACAGGAATTCGCCCATGCCGACCACGGCGAGCAGGCCTACCAGGGCGGCGATGTACCAGCCGCCCATGACCCATGCGCCGATGAGGGCGGCGGCAAGGATGAGACCGGTGGCGATACGGGTGATGATGCCCGCGGCGCGGAATTTTTCTATCGTGGACATAGGTGCTTCCTTATGAGAGCCGCGCATCAGCGCAGCTGGTCGTCGGTTTTCCCGAAGCGCCGTGTGCGGGCGGCATAGCTGTCGAGGGCAAGGCGGAGTTCCCGGGGGCCGAAATCCGGCCACAGCACGGGGCTGAAGAAGAATTCGGCGTAGGCGCTCTGGAAGAGCAGGAAATTGCTCAGGCGTTCTTCGCCGCTGGTGCGTATGATGAGGTCGGGGTCGGGCAGGGCAGGGTCCCAGAAGTAGGAGCGGAATTTCTCCTCGGTGAGCTCTTCGGGCTTCAGGCCGTCGGCCAGGGCGCGGCGGCAGGCTTCGAGTATCTCTTCGCGGCCCGCGTAGCTTATGGCCAGCGTGAAGACCATGGACTTGTTGTCCGCCGTCTTGCGCAGGGCGTAGTCCAGGGTCTGCCGCACGGTGAAGGGCAGGTCGCGCCTGTCGCCAATGAAGTTGAGGCGTATGTCCTGCGCCATGAGCTCGGGCAGTTCCTGACGGATGAACTGCAGGAAGAGCTCGAAGAGGAAGCCCACCTCGGCTTCCGGCCTCTGCCAGTTCTCCTTGGAGAAGGCATAGACGGTGACGAAGGGGATGCCCAGCTCGCGGCAGCCGCGCACGAGCTCGCGCACGGCATCCACGCCGGCGAGATGGCCGCGGGAGCGGGAAAGGCCGCGATTCTTGGCCCAGCGGCCGTTGCCGTCCATGATGACGGCTATGTGCTGAGGCTTTTCGTTCATAAACTCGATCCTGCTGTGATCCGAGGGGGAAGAAAACACGGCGAAAAGCCCGCGCGGGAGCGCAGGCCCTGCATCCGCGAAGGCCGGAACGGCGAACCGCTCCGGCCTCGACACGGAGTTAGATCTCCATGATTTCCTTTTCCTTGGCGGCAGCCTTGGCGTCGGCTTTCTTGACGTAGCTGTCGGTGAGCTTCTGCACGTCGTCGGTGGCCTTCTTCAGCTCGTCGGCGGAGATCTCCTTGTCCTTTTCGAGCTTCTTGAGGGCGTCGTTCACATCGCGGCGGATGTTGCGGATGGCGACCTTGCTGTCTTCGGTGTACTTCTTGCTGACCTTGGTGAGCTCCTTGCGGCGTTCCTCGGTGAGCGGCGGCACGGTGATGCGGATGAGGCGGCCGTCGTTCATGGGGGTGAGGCCGAGGTCGGACTTCAGGATGGCCTTTTCCACAAGGGAGAAAGCGCCCTTGTCCCAGGGCTGGATGGTCACGGTGCGGCTGTCCGGCACGGCCACGGAGGCCAGCTGGCTCACGGGGGTCATGGCGCCGTAGTAGTCCACCTTGATGTTGTCCACGAGGCTGGTGGTGGCACGGCCGGTGCGGAGCTTGCCGAAGTCGCGTTCCAGAGCCACGAGGGCCTTTTCCATGCGCTCTTCAGCATCGAAGAGCAGAGTTTCGATATCCATTCTATTCTCCCTTTACAGTGGTGCCTGCGGGTTCGCCGCAGACGACTTTCTTGATAGCGCCGCCAAACATGGAACACACGATGACGGGGATATTGTTTTCCTGGGCCAGAGTGATGGCGGTGGCGTCCATGACCTTGAGGTGGCGGCGCAGGGTCTCGTCGTAGGTGAGCTCGTCGAAACGCACGGCGTCGCTGAATTTCATGGG
>JAFQPD010000114.1 GCA_017411945.1 Mailhella sp. | reverse complement strand
GGACAGGCCGCTCACGCAGGAGCCGAGGATGATGAAGTTGGTGCTGGGCGGGATGATGGGGCCGAGGATAGCGCCAGAGGCGATAACGGCACCGGCGCGGCCGGGGATGTAGTTCTGCTGCTTCATCATGGGCAGGAGCAGACCGCCGAGAGCGGCGGCTTCACCCACGGAGGAGCCCATGAGGCCGGCGAACAGAATGGAGGCCACGATAGCAGCATAGCCGAGGCCGCCGCGCACGCCGCCGATGAGCAGCTGGGCGAACTGGACCACGCGCTTGGAAAGGCCGCCGGCAGCCATGATTTCACCAGCGAACACGAAGAAGGGAATAGCCATCAGGGGGTAGTTGTTCGCACCGTCGAGCATGCAGGAGGCGATGGTCATCGAATCCCACATGTCGGCATGGAACATGAGCACCATGGCGCAGAGCACGAGCACCATGGCGATCGGAATACCGAAGGCTAAGAAGAAGAAGAGCGATCCAAGAAAAAGAAACAGTTCCATACTCTCTCCTTACGAGGCCTTTTCAAGGATGGCTTCAACGTCCATCGGGTCGGCCTTCTTGAACGCGGAAGCCGGAGTGCGGATGATGGCAATCAGGTCGCGGAGCTGAAGGACGATGCCGGCACCAGCCATGATGGGCAGGGTGATATTGATGAGGGCCATATTGACGTGGGTAGCCACGGCATAGGTATCCATGGTCTGCAGCACATAGATGATGCCGCCCTGGAGAAGCAGGGCCAGAGCAGACAGGGAGAGCAGAATGGCAATGATGTTTACCGCTTTGCGGCAGTTGCCTTCGAGCATATCGACCACGAGTTCCACGGCGATGTGCTTCTTGCGGTAGAAGGCTTCGATGGCACCGAAGAAGGTGACGTAAATGAACAGGAAGCGGGCCCATTCTTCGCTCGGCGGATAGCCGGAGTTGAAGCAGTAGCGGAGCACTGCGTTGAAGAACACAAGGCCGATAATGCCAAGGAAGATGCTGGCGCAGAAGATCTGGAACGCGAACGCACCAGCCGCACTGGCCTTGCTGCCCTTGGCATTAGAGGGAGTAGCACTCATAAAGACCTCAGGGAGTATGAGCAAAAATTCACAGAAAGAAGAGGGAGCCGCGCTGTTGGCACGGCTCCCCAAGGATCAGCTAGACTTACTTAAAGCTGGCGGCCTTGTCGAAGATAGCCTGGGCGTTGGGAACGTAGGAGACCTTGCGTTCAGGATTGAGGAACATGTCCCAGGTACGCTTAGCAGCGGCGACCATGTGGTCCTTCATAGCCTGAGAAGGTTCGGAGATGGTGCCACCGTTGGCCTTGATTTCTTCGGCAGACTTCTTGTCCACTTCTTCCACGAGCTTCCACACGTAATCGGCGGATTCAGCGGCAGCTTCGTTCACCCACTGCTTATGTTCAGCAGGCATCTTCTGGTAGAGCTTTTCGTTGATGAACAGGGAGTGGATAACGAGGATGTGGCCGGTCAGAGTGATGTTGGGGCACTTCTCGTACACCTTGGTGGAGGTGATGTCGGCGAGGGGGGAGTCGCCGCCGTCGATGACGCCCTGGTCAACGGAGGACATAACTTCGGCGAAGGGCATGGCCTGGCCGTTGATGCCGCATTCCTTGGCGAAGGTGGTGTACAGGGTGATGTTCGGCACGCGGAGCTTCAGGCCCTTGATGTCGTCGATGGTGGCAACGGGCTTCTTGGTGTAGAAGTGGCGGAAGCCGAGGGGGAACATGTTGAGGCAGCGGAGGCCGGACTTTTCGACGAAGCCGTCGGTCAGCAGGTCGAACACGCCGCCGTCGATGGCGCGGCGGGCATGGGCGTAGCTGTCATACATCATGGGGGTTTCCATCATAGCCATGGCGGGATGGAAGGCGGAAACCTGGGTGCCGGTGGCGCACATTTCGATGGTGCCGCGGCGGTTGTCGGCGATGTACTTGTCTTCCTTACCGAGGGAAGAGTTGGGGTACACCTTGACCTTGTAGAAACCGTTGGACTTCTTTTCGAGAAGTTCGCCGAACTTCTTCATGCCGAGGGTTTCGGGTTCCTTGTCGGCCTTCATGCCGGCGATCTTGATGACCTTGGCGGCCTGGGCTTCACCCACGAAGGCGGAAGCGCCGAGCATCAGACCGAGAGCCACGGAAAAAGCAACAATGCGTTTCATAAGTCCTCCTCAGAACTTGTTCAACATGCCTTGCGGCATAATTACTGGCGACTTTCCCCAAAGGCGGCGGGGAGTCGGGCGGCATGAGGCACGCGCCTCTGCACATATGTTTTCGCTGTACTATAAATCAAGCCTTTTGGCAATATTTAAGGATTTTCCTTTTTCATCTCCGAAAATCAAAATACAAAAAAAACAAAAAGATGAAGTCTTATCCGTAAATACAAACAAATCGTAAAATTTCAACAAGTTAACAAAACACTCCGCTTTTGCCCCGCATTTTCCTGCCAAAACTGCCATTTTCAAAAAGGAAAATTTTATAGTACGCTCTTCCCCATGAGAATGCGAAGGGCCCAAGGCTCCATTCTTCTCCTGCCCGACCGAACCTGCCCCGCTGCGCTTTCGCCAGCCTGCCCCAAGCACAGGACCAGCCATGAACAAAGCCGACAACAGAAGAAAGAACCTACTGGAATTTCTGAACAAACGCGGATACGCCACCATAGAGGAGCTGGCCCAGCAGTTCGATGTCACGCCCCAGACCATGCGGCGCGACATCAATCAGCTTGCCGACGCCGGGCAAGTGCAGCGATTCCACGGAGGCGTGGGCATGCCGCTGGGCACGGAAAATATCATCTACGACCAGCGCAAACTTCTTTTCACCGAAGAAAAGCGAAGGATAGCGGAGCTGGTGGCCCAGCACATACCGGACGGGGCTTCGGTGTGCATCAACATAGGCACTACCACGGAAGCCGTGGCCTACGCCCTTCTGGAAAAGAAGAACCTCCGCGTGCTCACGAACAACCTGAACGTGGCACGCATCTGTGCGGGCAATCCTTCCTTCGAAGTCATCATCGCCGGCGGCACTGTGCGCTCGCACGACCTTGGCGTCATCGGCGTGGGGGCGGAAAGCTTCATGCGAGAATTCCGCATGGATTTCGGCGTGATAGGCATTTCCGGCATCGACGAGGAAGGCAATCTCCTCGACTTCGACTACCGGGAGGTCTCGGTGGCCCGCACCATCATAGCCCAGTCGCGCCGCGTCTTCCTCGCCTGCGACAACTCCAAGTTCGGCCGCCCCGCCATGGTCAGCGTAGGCCATGTGGAACAGCTTGAGGCGGTGTTCTCCAACGGGCCCCTCGCCGACCACTGGAAAAGCATGCTGAAAAAGTCCGGGGTACAGCTCTACCTCGCGTGAGGACTCCATGACTCAGGCCAGCTCCCTTTCCCGCCGTCAGGTCATCATCTTCGCCCTCATCACGGCCTCGCTCGTGGCGGGCGACTCCATGCTCTACGTTGTCCTGCCCGTGCACTGGAAAAGCGCAGGCCTTTCCTCCCTGTGGGAAGTGGGCCTCCTGCTCTCGCTGAACCGCCTCGCCCGCCTGCCGCTCAACCCTTTCGCAGGCTGGGCCTATTCGAAGATGAGCACCAAGACCGGCGCCGTGCTCGCAGGCCTCCTCGCCGTAGGCACGACGCTCGGCTACGGCCTCGTGGAGGGACTGGCGGCCTGGGCCGTGCTCCGCGTTCTGTGGGGGCTTTCGTGGTCCTTCCTTAAATTAGGCGGACTGCTCACCGTGATGGACGTTGCGGGCGAAAACGAACGCGGCTACCTCGTAGGCCTGTATTCCGGCGTGTACCGCCTCGGTTCGCTGGCGGGCATGCTGGGCGGCGGCCTGACAGCCGACCTCTTCGGCCTGCGGGCCACGGCCTTCGCCTGCGCCGCCCTTGCCGTTCCCGGCGTGCTCGCGGCTCTTTTCCTGCTGAAGCGCATCCCGCCGGACCGCCGCAACGCGGCCTCCGAAAATCCCGGCGAAAAGCCTTCCGTGCTGTCCGTCCTGCGCTCCCCCACCCTGCTCTGGGTGCTGCTGGCCTGCCTCATGGTGAAACTGCTCACCGAAGGCTTCTTCATGTCCACCCTGAGCCCCCTGCTGGAACATCACTGGGGCGAGACCATAAGCTGCTTCGGCCTCGCGCTGGGCTGTGCCTCGGTGTCCGGCTTCATCCAGTCCCTGCGCTGGGGCTGGGACCCCCTGCTCTCGCCGCTGGTGGGGCATATCTCGGACGGAAGCCTCGGCCGAGTGGGCATGTTCGCGGGCGGATGCTGGGCATGCGCAGGCCTGCTCGCCCTCACCGTTCTGGAACTGCCCTTCTGGCCGTGGATGGGGCTGCTCCTCGGCTTCCTCGTCTGCTGTACTGTGATGACCACGCTCTCGGACGCCCTCGCCACGGACGTGGCGGCAGACTCTCAGGCCGTGGTGGTCATCACCGCCTATACGTTCGCCATCGACCTCGGCGCGGCTCTCGGCCCTCTGGGCGGCTTCGCGGCCATCGAATTCTGGGGCATGGATGCGGCCTACCTCCTGTGCGCCGCCCTCATGGCATTGTTCGCCCTGCAGTGGACCTTCTGGCCGCCGGTGAAAAGAAAGAAGTCCTGAGATAAACACCCCCCCACCCTTTCCTATCTTTAAAATAAATATCCCCTGATGACCTCGCCGCCTGCGGAGCTTTCCGCAGGAAGCGATCTCAGGGGATTTTCCTTTTAAAACAACACGCCAGAAAAACCTTCTGCTCCTCTTCCCTTCCGCCATTCCCCAAATAAAAAGTTTTGAAAGATGGGGGATGGGGTGCGGGGAAGGGGGAAGGAACACTTTTCCAAAAGTTTCCTTCCCCCTTCCCCGCAATCACTCAATCACTATCCTCATCCATCAGCACCAGCTGCAGAAAGGCCGCGCCTGCGCCGCGGTACATGTCGAGGGCGCGGGAGTGGCGGAGCTGGGTGGGCACGGAGTTGATATCGGCCTGCCGGAGGAACTGCCACGGGCGGCCGAGGCGGGCGATATTGTTCTCGCGCGTCCAGCGGGCCTTGCCGTAGGGCAGATAGATGTTCAGCCAGCGGCGCACCTGAGGCAGGAAGCGCGGCGGGCGCATGGCAACGGGATCGAGCGTGATGAGGGCCGTCACGGGGATGTGGCGGCAGGAGGCGTGCCCGGCCACGTCGAGCACCAGACTGCTCCCGCCCCAGCTGTGGCCGATGAGGATGATGCGCCTCCCGAGAGCCCCGTAACGCTGGAGCAGACGGCGTGCGCTTGCGCGGTCGTCATGCTCGCGGTAGTAGATGTCGAAGCCCGGCCCCAGCACGGCGGGAAGCTCCGGCAGAATCTTGTAGGCGCGGCCCAGCATGCCGTCCATGAAGCCGCCCATGACTATGCAGAGATCGCCGAGCTCGGATTCCGGCATGCTGTCGAGCGCGTCGAGGAAACGCTTCTCCTCGCTCCAGCTCTTCACGCGCAGGCCAAGGCCAGCCTTTTCTACAAGATGTTCCGGATCCCTGCGCCAGCGATAGGAAAGGACTAGGGGCATGACGTTCTCCTTTTCGTTCTTCTTGCTTTCAAGATAAGCCTTCGGCCCCGCTGCGGCAAGAGCCGAGATCCTCCCGCCCGGCAGCAAATTTTTTTTGGAAAACGCCCCTCAGTCCCTTGACCTTCGGCGATTCCGTATTATGCTCATTTGTGCAAAACAAACCATTGCCCGCACGCTTCGGCGGCGGGAAAGAAAGGAGCAGGAATGCCTCGTCCGAAACATTGCCGCTATGTGAGCAGCGCGCCCAGCGTGAACTATTTCAAGCCGTGCGGCATACCCTTGCGCGAGCTCGAAGAAGTGACGCTGAGCGTGGACGAGCTGGAAGCCCTGCGCCTTGCCGACAAGGAAGGCCTCACCGCCATCGACGCGGCCCAGCACATGCTGGTCTCGCGCCACACGTTCGGGCGCACGCTCGCCTCGGCGCGCCGCAAGGTGGCCACGGCCCTGAGCCAGGGGCTGGCCCTGCGCATCGAAGGCGGAAGCTACGCCGTACACGAAGGCAAATGCCGCCACGGGCGCATGGCCCAGGAGGCCTGTTCCTGCCATACCTCTAACGAATACAAGGAGATATCCATGCAGAAGATAGCCATTTCCAGCGAAGGCCCCACCCTTGAAGACTGGGTAGATCCCCGCTTCGGCCGCGCGGGCGGCTTCGTGGTGGTGGAACTGCCCGAACGCAAGCTGGACTATATAGACAACGGAGCTTCCCAGATGATGGCCATGGGCGCAGGCATAGAGACCGCCGAACGCATGGCCGCCGCCGGCGTGGAAGTGGTGCTCTCCGGCTATGTGGGCCCCAAAGCCTTCGATGCCCTCACCGCCGCAGGCATCAAGATCTGCCAGGACGTGGAAGGCGTCACCATCGGCGAAGCTATCGAAAATTATGTGGCCGGCAAGTACCCCTTCGCCACCGAATCCAACAAGCAGTAGCGGAGAACCTATGAAGATAGCCATTGCCAGCGGCAAGGGCGGCGCAGGCAAGACCAGCGTTGCCGCTTCCCTCGCAAGGGTATGGGACGCGCCTCTTATCGCCGTGGATACGGACGCCGAGGCCCCCAACCTGCACCTTTTCCTGCCCCCCGCCATAGAGAAGAGCTGCGTGAGCTGGCTCCGCGTGCCCGGACTGGACAGGGAAAAGTGCGTGTCCTGCGGGAAATGCCGCGATATCTGCACCTATAAGGCCATCGCCTCGTTCGCGGGCAAAATCAGCATCTTTCAGGACATGTGCCACGGATGCGGCGGCTGTTTCGCCGTATGCCACACCGGCGCCATCACCGAAGACCGCCGTGAGCTCGGCCGTCTGGAAAGCGGCACTGTGCTCGAAGGCTCGGTGCGCTTCCTCATGGGCCGCACGCGCATAGGCGAATCCATGACGCCTCCCCTGCTCCGCCAGGAACACAAGGCTCTGGACGAGATGCTCGAGGCCGCCCCGGCCGACGCCCTGCTCGACTCGCCCCCCGGCGTGTCCTGCCCGGCCGTCACCGTGACCCGCGACGCCGACATGATACTGCTCGTGGCCGACCCCACCCCCTTCGGCTTCCACGACTTCAAGCTCGCCCATCAGGCCTTCCTGCCGCTGAGCAAGCCCGTCTGCGCCGTCATCAACCGCGCCGGGGCAGAAGGCAACGAAGCCGGAGACGAGGCCGTGCGCGCCTACTGCCGCGAGAACGGCCTGCCGCTCCTCGCCGAACTGCCCTTCGAACGCGCCGCCGCCGAGCAGTACGCCTCCGGCCGCCTGCTGGCCGACCTTTCGCCCGAATGGCGCGAACGCTTCACCGCCCTGCGCGATGCCCTGCGTGCCGAATACGCCCGCGTGAAGGAGGCCGACCATGCGTGAGATAGTCATCATCAGCGGCAAGGGCGGCACCGGGAAGACCACGGTGAGCGCGGCCTTCGCCCACCTCGCCCAGAACAAGATCATCTGCGACCTCGACGTGGACGCTCCGGACCTCCACATCCTGCTCGCCCCGGACGTGCGGCAGACCGAGCCCTTCATCTCCGGCAACGAAGCCGAGATACGCCAGGCCGACTGCGTGCACTGCGGCCAGTGCCAGAAGCTCTGCGCCTTCGAAGCCGTCTCCTTCGACGGCTCCATCTACAAGGTCGACCCCCTGCGCTGCGAGGGCTGCGGCGTCTGCGTGAAGCTCTGCCCCGCACAGGCCATAGACTTCCCCGAAGGCCATTGCGGCGACTGGCATGTGAGCGACACCCGCTTCGGCCAGATGGTGCATGCCCAGCTCTTCCCCGGGCAGGAGAATTCCGGCAAGCTGGTGGGCCTGCTCAAGACAGAAGCCCGCAAGCGGGCCCGCGAGCAGAAGCTGGAAACCATACTCTGCGACGGCTCCCCCGGCGTGGGCTGCCCCGTCATCGCCTCGCTTTCCGGCGCGACTCTCGCCGTGGGCGTGGTGGAGCCCACCCCTTCGGGCCGCCACGACTTCACCCGCGTGGCCGACCTGTGCCGCCACTTCCGCGTTCCGCTGGCCGTCATCATCAACAAGGCGGACCTCAACCCCGCCGAAGCCGACGCCATTGAGGCAATGTGCGCTGAAAACGGCCATGCCCTGCTGGGTCGCCTGCCCTTCGACCCCGTGGTCACGCAGGCCATGGTGCGCCGGCAGGCTCTGACCGAATTCGATAATCCCGTAGGTAACGCCCTGAAGGACATGTGGTCGGCCCTTCAGGAGATGAAGACGGGCCGCGAAGCCCGAACGACGACCAGAATCGGAGAATGACCCATGCTCATCGCTATCCCCTCCTGCCTGCCCGGCGGCCTCGACGCCAACATGGGCATGCATTTCGGCCATTGTGAGATCTACACCCTCGTCGAAGTCGAAGACGGCGCCGTGAAGGAAGTCCGCACCCTCGAACCCATCCCCCACCACCACGGCGGCTGCATGGCCCCCGTGCAGTACCTCGCCAACGCCGGCGTCAAGGTGCTCCTTGCCGGCGGCATGGGCATGCGCCCCCTCATGGGCTTCCAGCAGGTGGGCGTGGAAGTGTTCTTCGCCGGCAACTTCCCCACTGTGGGAGCTTCCGTGCAGGCCTTCATCGAAGGCCGCCTCCAGCCCTTCACCCTCGAATTCACCTGCGGCGGCGGTCACCACTAAGCCGTTCCCGCGGAAAGCAAGGAATTCCCCATGGATATCCTCATCGTCACTCCGCGCGCGGCCTTCTGGGAAGGAATGGCGGGCGTCTTTGGGAAGCATGGCGCGGCCGTGCGCATGGCCCCTGCCATGCCTGAGGCCCTCGCCAGCCTCAAGGCGCAGAAAACGTCCCTCGCCCTGCTCGACCTCTTCGGCGGAGAAGCCTGGAATGCCGACGAGCTGAAGAAGGCCGTCATCAGCATACTCATGCAGGACGCCATGACCAACACCGCCTCGGCATGCGGCATGGGAGAAGAGACCTTCCACGACGCCATGGAAGGCCTCGGCATGATAGACGACCTTCCCGCCCAGCCTTCCGAAACCGACGTGGACGAGCTTCTGGAACGCCTGAGCACCATACTCGGACAGTTCTGAGATCGACTGCATACCTGAAACAACGCTCCCGATCACTTCCTGTGGCCGGGAGCGTTTTCGTTGCTGGAAAAGAAGCTCTCTTAGCTCCATAAAACAGCACTTTTCTCTATGACCTGCTCTTGGCAAGCTTGAGGAAGTATGTTTTTCTGGACCCAGAAAGTGAAAAACTTATCATGCGAGGTGAACATTGATCGCCAAGCTCATCCGTTCCATCTGGGCAGGGATATTTATCGGCATAGGCGCTACGGCTCTGATGGGCATCCAGATTCCCATTGTCGGCAGCCTGTTCTTCGCGCTTGGCCTGCTCACTATCATACACCTCAAGCTCAATCTCTATACCGGAGCCATCGGCTTCCTGAAAGACTCCTTCTCGTTCAAGGACATGGGCGTCATCTATCTCGGCAACCTGATTGGCACGTTCCTCTATGGCTCCTGCCTGAAGCTTTCCAATCTCGGCATCGCCCCTGCGGCCATCCTCTTGAAGAAGGGAGAGCTGATAGCCAATATCCCTGACTTTTTCTTCCACATCCTCTTCGCATCTTTCATGTGCGGCGTTCTCATGTATACCGCCGTGGTCGTCTGGAAGGAAACGTCGAACGTGTTCAGCAACGCCCTCATCACAGTGCTCTGCGTCTCCGTCTTCATCCTCTCTGGCTTCGAGCACTGCATCGCCAACATGGTGTACCTCTTTGCCGGCAGCTGCGATGCCCCTGCCATGGATCAGTTGCTGTTCATCGCCCTCGTCACCCTCGGCAATTCCCTAGGCTCCATCCTCTTCCATCGCTCACGCAAGATCGCCTCCTGAGCTTGCGACAGCAGGCATGTTATTGGCCCTCCCCCGGTTGCGCTGCCAGAACAAGGAACAATGCCGGCAAGTTGTGTCGCGCCTGCTGGCCTGCATAGACGAGCTGAGCCGAAGCCCTTTCAAGCCCATGAGCCCGCTGGCTGTGCGCTGGACTCGTGGAAAGAAGAGATCGCCCGGAGGCTCCTCTTCTCGAAGAACAACGGGATAACTGAAAGCTTCCACCGTAAAATGAAGCTCATCCGGCGGTGAGCGTACGGCTTCCGGAATGTTGAAAACTACCGCCTGCGTGTCCGCGTCCTCTGCGGATAGGCTGGTGAAAACCTCATCGGAATGGCTACCCCCAAAATCCTTTGCCCCCGCTTTTGAAGTAGAGCCTTGAAGCAGAACCAAAATGGGGGACAGATGGGGGACAAAAAGGGAAAAACGGGAAGTTAAACGAAAAAAGGGCTTACGATTTTACTCGTAAACCCTTGAATTTACATGGCCCGAGACGGATAAAATTTCAAGTGGTAATACTGCGTAATTACAGGATATTTTTAGTTTTAAAAATCGAAAATACCCACAAAAATACCCACATTCCAAAAATATTTTGCTGGACGTTAAAACAGCCTGCTGGACGATGAGCCCGGCAGGCTGTTTTAGGACGATTTTTACTTCGAAAGAGGTCGAAACTGTAGCACAACTGAGGTGCGCTTTTCAGGCTTCATTTCGTCTAACACTTCTTGGGAGACATTTTGGCAAAGAAGAATGTGCTCCAGCTCATCCTGAAGAATTCCCAAATGTTCTGACATCTTTTTAAGATTGGTTATCTTAGAAACAAGTTTCATAGCTTGAGCAAGAAGAGTTGGCATAGGTCGTGAAAACTCCGCTGGCTCATGAATGTTCTCATTTGCTTTGGCGCGATTAATCATCGCATTGGTATACGAGCGTTCGCTCATCACCCCAAGTAGCTTCGCGCGATATAAAGCAGCAGCGATGGAAACTCTCCAGAATAGTTTTGTTTCGATAAATGCCGCACGTCCATACCTTGATGGGCAATTTTGAACAAAGGAGGCGGCTGGCATCAAAAAAGCAGAGGCAAAACGATTTGCACGTCGCTCTGCCATGAGATCACCTGGAATTGTATCTTCATCCAAAAGCAGATGTGCAAATTCATGAGCATAGTCAAAGGGCATTCGACTAGCGAACTCCTTATCCAGCATAATGCATGGCTGCCCGGAAATCCACGCTGCAAATGCATCAAGCCCTCTTCTTTCCCCATCAAGAATAACGATACGAATACCAATATTTTCTAAAAACTCAGCCATATTCTGAATAGGGCCTAGTTTTAGACCTAACCCATGCCGGACCGCGACTGCATATTCTTCCATCTGCTGCTCTGAAAGAGATGGACCAGAATATTGATTGAATGTTATTGGAGGAAATTTAACACCAAGCTCCTCCAAATAGTTATAAATAGAGAGAACCTGTAGCGCATAGCAACGAGCGCTTTGGCGCAACATTTGTGGCACTCTCTTGTTTGCCCGAAAATGGCAATTGGCCATATCCGCGCTAGGCAACTGCGTGTTTTCCGCACTTAGTAAGCCTGGATGTATTTCTAACTCTTTAACGAGCGTTGAAAAAGTTTCAAAGGACATACCCAAGGTTCCAGCTTCAAACTGGGTTATGGCACTTGCTTTTTTACCAAGCTTATCGGCAAGAGCTTTTTTGGTAAGCCCTCGAAGCTCTCTAGCAAAAGTTAAACGCGAAGGATCAACTTTTTTTTTGTAATAATATAAAAGAGACTGCTCTCCCCCCATATCGCACCTCTAAATCTTGTACCTTGGCTAACAAAAACAGAGCATTTCGTAGCCGATTTTGGATAGTTAGCATTTGATTTCTATCCTGCCAAGTCTGAACCTACGAGACGGACTTCGGGATAGGAAATTATTTCAGGCTGAATGGCTTCATAAGTAGGTGTAACTTCTGTTCTTCTGAATTCGTGAATATGTTGAGAAACAAATTTTTTCCCCTGAAAGATAACTTTGCTCAAGCATATTTTTCCGAGCCCCTTTTCGGGGTCGGCATCATAACCAAGCATGAAAACGTCCTCACCATCTTCTTTAGACAATGATGGCGTAAGCATTTTTTCAATCTCTTCAGAAAGAAAAAGGCTGGAATCTTTCGCAGCTTGCTTTACCCTACGTCCTCCACGAGGAATACGAGTATCAGCTGCGACTTTTGATATATATACCCGAACAATTTCAGACTGAAATCTGCAGAGAACGGCCAAACCTTTTTCATGATCAAGTTCAAAAGGGTCGCCGTTTTCCAAACGATATCTGCCAAACTTCCAGTTTAACCGTCCAGAAAGATTGCCAAAACAATTGCAGCTAAACGTAAATTTTGAGTTATGGTTACGCCCATCCAATTCTTCACCGGCAGCATGACAACGAAGAGAAGTCTGGATAGACTCATCAATGAAGGGAACAATTGGAGCAATTTTGGCACAAAGTTCAGTATACATAGATATTCCTTATAGAAGTGAACTTGACAACTGATATGCCTATTATGAGTTAATAAAATACTAAAATCAAGTTAAAAAATTAAGTACTCTCTATCCCCTTAAAATTGTCCGTAAATTACTTATAAATGGACCAAATCGGACCATTAAATGGTTTTCAAAATGGATATTTTCGGATAAAAAAATGGACATGATTAACACAACCACTCTCGAAATTACCCCTGAACTCCTCAATCTCATTGCGGAAATCGAT
>JAFQPD010000113.1 GCA_017411945.1 Mailhella sp. | reverse complement strand
GGGGAGAGGTTACGCGTCTTTTTGTCGAACCATTCCCGGGCGACAAACTCGAAGGTACGCGCTTCTTCTTTTTGCTGACGCTCAGCCTCGTCACGCTTGCTCTTTTTCTGTTCGTTTGGGTCGATGCCCTGAGCAAGCAGAGTGCGGGCCTTGTCGCGGGCTTCTCTGGCGGCTTTGAGGCTTATGTCGGGATAGACTCCCAGAGCAAGCGTCTTCTGCTTGCCGTCGAAGCGGTAGGACATCCGCCAGTATTTTCCATTTTGAAATTCAGACCTCCACCATCGGCGGCTTTTCCGACGATTTCGCCTTTCAGGGCCTTGCCGTGGAGGGCACGAATCTTGGCATCGGTGAGCGGCATATGTTGGTACTCCTGTTGGTTCTTCGGTGTCCCAAGAGGGGACGGGGACAGATATGCCAACGATTATACCAACATTTCAGCAATATGTCCAAGACCCAACAAATATTACGGTGTACTTCGGTAGACTAAGAAAAATTAAAAAAAGAAAGTCTCTGTAGACGTTTATGATCTAACAGAGACTTTCTTCAGCTATTGCTTGGCGAAGCGGAAGGGACTTGAACCCTCGACCTCCGGCGTGACAGGCCGGCGTTCTAACCGACTGAACTACCGCTCCAAATATGGATGGGGCATGAACCCTGAATGTCAAAGTGGCGAAGCGGAAGGGACTTGAACCCTCGACCTCCGGCGTGACAGGCCGGCGTTCTAACCGACTGAACTACCGCTCCGCATGTTTGGCATGGTGGGCAGTACAGGACTTGAACCTGTGACCCCCGCCGTGTGAAGGCGATGCTCTACCAACTGAGCTAACTGCCCATGCGCAGGAATGTGTTTATGCAAAATGTTTCCTGCTGTCAACAGGAAATTTCCAATTTTTCAAATTTTTTCTGGAAGGGCTAAACCAGTCCGCGTTTTTTCAGTTCTATCTCCACGCAGGTCAGGGCCGCGGGGGTTACGCCGGAAATGCGCCCGGCCTGCCCGAGCGTAAGCGGCTTCACCTTGTTCAGCTTTTCCTGGATCTCGCGGGAGAGCCCGGCCATATCGGTATAGTCCATATCGGCGGGGATATGGATGGATTCCTGCCGGGCGGCACGGCGCACCAGCTCATCCTGAAGTTCGAGGTAGCCGGAGTACTTCAGCACTATCTCGGTTTCCTGCACGATGTCGTCGGGAGTGCTGTCGAGGTCGGGCAGGAAGCGGGAAAGGCGGCGCAGTTCGAGCTGGGGGCGGCGGCCAAGGTCGGCCAGGGTGACGGCCTGATTGGGGCAGGGCTCGCCCATTTCGGCAAACTGGGCCTGCGTGGCGGCATCGGGCGTGAGGCGCACGGATCTCAGCTTGTCCATGAGGCCGTGCAGGGCTTCCTGGCGTTCGCGGAACAGCTCCCACTGTTCGTCTTTCACCAGGCCGCGCTCGCGGCCGCAGGGGGTGAGGCGGGCGTCGGCATTGTCTTCGCGCAGGAGCAGGCGGTATTCGGCGCGGGAAGTGAACATGCGGAAGGGCTCGTTGGTGCCCTTGGTGACCAGCTCGTCGGCCAGAACCGCCATGTAGCATTCGGAACGCTTGGGCAGGAAGGGCTCGCGGCCTTCTATCTGCGCGGCTATGTTCAGCGCGGCCCACATGCCCTGAGCGGCGGCTTCTTCGTAGCCGGAGGTGCCGTTTATCTGGCCGGCCAGCCACAGGCCCTGCACCTTGCGGGTCTCGAAGGTGGGCTTGAGCTGGATGGGGTTCACATAGTCGTATTCGATGCCGTAGCCGGGGCGCACTATCTTGGCGTGCTCGAGGCCGCGGATGGAGTTGACCATCTTTTCCTGGATGTCCAGCGGCAGGCTGGTGGAGATGCCGTTGGCGTAGTATTCCTGCTGGTTCAGGCCCTCGGGCTCGATGAAGACGTGATGGCGGTCGCGTTCAGGGAAGCGGGCCACCTTGTCTTCCACGGAGGGGCAGTAGCGTGCGCCCACGCCCGTGATGATGCCGGTGAAGAGCGGCGAGCGGTCGAGGCCGGAACGGATGATGTCGTGCGTGTTCTGGTTGGTCCAGCTTATCCAGCAGGGCACCTGAGGGAGTTTGGGGCCGGGGCCGGTGAAGCTGAACTTCTGCGGGGGATTGTCGCCATACTGGGCTTCGAGGGCGTCGAAGTCGATGGTTGAGCCGAGGATGCGCGGCGTGGTGCCGGTCTTCAGGCGGCCCAGTTCCAGCCCCAGCGAGCGCAGGGAATCGGAAAGCTGCATGGCGGCGGAGTCGCCGAAGCGGCCCGCGCTGTAATGCGTGAGGCCCACATGCACGAGGCCGCAGAGGAAGGTGCCCGTGGTGAGCAGGATGTGCGGCGCGTAGAACTCCTTGCCGAGCTGGGTGCGTATGCCCACGGCGCGGCCGTCTTCCGCGAGTATGTCCGTGACCATGTCCTGCCAGATGGCGAGGTTGGGCTGGGCGAACATGTCGCGCTTGGCGGCGGCGAGGTAGGTGTCGCGGTCCATCTGGGCGCGGCGGGCGCGCACGGCCGGGCCCTTGCTGGCGTTGAGCACGCGGAACTGTATGCCCGCTTCGTCGGCCCATTTGCCCATGCAGCCGCCGAGGGCGTCGATCTCTCGGACGAGATGGCCCTTGGCAAGGCCGCCGATGGCAGGGTTGCAGGAAAGATGACCGATGCGGTCCACGTTGCTGGTGACTACAAGGACATCGTGACCCATGCGGGCCAGAGCCATGGCCGCTTCACAGCCGGCATGGCCGGCGCCGACGACGATACAGGAATAGTGCGACATAGCAGTGGATGTTTTTTATTTTTTGTGGGGGAGATAATCTCCCCCCCCACCCCCATGATTCTGAGCTTCGTGGGCCTTGCTTCGCAAGTCCTGCCGAAGCTCAGCTTCTGGGCGTGTTGAGAAATTTTCCGACCACTTACCGCGTTAGCGGGACGCGGCCGCCCTCCGGCGGGGGTAAGGAAGGGGGAGTGAAGCATTCACGCCATAAATTCTGGCAGAACGCCGATATTGCATCGGGGCGTCCGGCGCGGGCCCGAAGGGCACGGACGGACGCCCCGATAAATATGGGGGTCTGGGGGAGATTATCTCCCCCAGAAAATCAATTCTCGTAGAAGGAGCGCAGGGTCTGGCTTCTCACGGGGTGGCGGAGCTTGCGCAGGGCCTTGGCTTCGATCTGGCGTATGCGTTCACGGGTGACGTTGAACAGCTTGCCCACTTCTTCGAGGGTATGGTCGGACTTTTCGCCGATGCCGAAGCGCTTGCGGAGCACCTGTTCCTCACGGGGGGTGAGGTCGGCCAGAACGGAGGCGATCTGTTCGGAAAGCTTGGTGTTCACCACTTCTTCAGCGGGGGCAACGGCCTTCTTGTCCTCGATGAAATCGCCGAGGCTGGAATCTTCCTCGTCGCCGATGGGCGTTTCGAGGGAAATGGGTTCCTTGGCGATCTTGAGCACCTTCTTGACCTTGTCCACGGGGTAGTCCATGCGGTCGGCTATTTCCTCGGGCGTGGGGTCGCGGCCGAGTTCCTGCACCAGATAGCGGGACGTGCGGATGAGCTTGTTGATGGTCTCGATCATGTGCACGGGGATGCGGATGGTGCGGGCCTGGTCCGCGATGGCGCGGGTG
>JAFQPD010000112.1 GCA_017411945.1 Mailhella sp. | reverse complement strand
GACCTCCTCCGGCGCCATGGAAACCATCCAGGCCGGCATGCAGAAAGTCACTCCCGACCGTCGCCTCCTGGCCGTCATCATCGGCTTCATGTTCGGCGCCTTCATCGAAGGCGCTGCCGGCTTCGGTACCCCCGCTGCTCTGGCCGCTCCTCTGCTCCTCGGCCTCGGCTTCCCTCCCCTCTGCGCCGCCGTCATCTGCCTGGTGTTCAACTCTGTGCCCGTGACCTTCGGTGCCGTTGGTACCCCCGTTCTCGCCGGCTTCAAGTCCATTGAAGCTCTCGGCCTCGCTGCCATGAACGCCACCGACCCCGCCGCCTTCTACAAGGCCGTCGGCGAGCTCGTAACCCTCATGCACGGCCCCATGCTCTTCATCCTGCCCATCTTCATGTGCGGCTTCATGACCCGCTTCTGGGGCAAGAACAAGTCCTGGTCCGAAGGCTTCAAGGCTTGGAAGTTCTGCATCCTCGCTTCCATCTGCTTCGGCGTGCCCTACTACATCCTCGCCTGGGTGGTCGGCCCCGAACTGCCTTCCCTCATCGGTGGCCTCATCGGCCTCGCCCTCGTCATGCAGCTCGCCAAGAAGGGCGTGTGCGTTCCCGCTGAAACCTGGGACTTCGAACCTGCTGACAAGTGGGAACCCGACTGGATCGGCGAAATCAAGCCTTCCGACGTGAAGGAATTCAAGGAACATATGCCTCAGGTCATGGCCTGGATGCCCTACGCTCTCTGCGGCCTCATCCTCGTGGTCACCCGCGTTCCCGCCTTCCACCTGAAGCCCATCGTGACCGACCCCATGTGGTCTGTCGGCGCCACCAACATCCTCGGCCAGACCGGCGTTGGCGCTAAGATCGCTCTCCTCAACCTGCCCGGCACCATTCCCTTCATCCTCGTCGCCATCCTCACCATCTTCATGCACGGCATGATGAAGGATCATCCTGACCTCGGCTCCGGCCGCGTCGGCAAGGCCTGGTCCACCGCCTTCGCCAAGATGAAGGCCCCCACCATCGCCCTTATGGCCGCTGTGGCCCTCGTGTCCATCTTCAAGGGCACTGGCGTCTCCGAAGCTACCGGCGGCGTGTCCATGCCCATGGCTATGGCTAAGTGCCTTGCCGACCTCGTCGGCGAAGCCTGGCCCGGCATCGCTTCCTACGTTGGCGGCCTCGGCGCTTTCATCACCGGCTCCAACACCGTGTCCGACATGCTGTTCGCCAACTTCCAGTGGGATATGGCTCACACCCTCAAGTACACCGTTGATCAGGCTCTCGTCATCGTCGCCGCTCAGGGCGCCGGCGGCGCCATGGGCAACATGGTCTGCGTGCACAACATCGTGGCCGCCTGCGCCGTTACCGGCCTGATCGGCAAGGAAGGCGACATCCTTCGTCGTACCTTCATGCCCTTCGTGCTCTATGGCGTGGCCGTCGGCGTCGTTGCCTTCGTGCTCATGTAATGCCATTGGCTAGCTGATTCCAAAGGCCGCTTCGCAAGAGGCGGCCTTTTTCATGCCCTGTTTTTGAAAAAAACTTGCACGAATGAACTTTCTTCCTGAAAAAAGCTTGAATAGTCATCTGGAACAGTGCAGACTGTTAGAAAAAGCTAACTTCGGAGGATACCTGCCATGTCGAGCGCCGCATCCGAATCCTTTGCTGAAAGAAGTCTCACTCCTTCGCTGGAAAACTACCTCAAGATAATCTTCCGCGAAGAACAGGAAGGTGGCTCTGCCCATGCCAGCGTCATTGCCGATGCCGCCGGGGTGAGCCGCGCTACGGTCACCAGCACCCTCAAGGCCCTGCGCGGCATAGGGCTCATCGAATACGAAGCCTACAGCCCCATCAAGCTCACGGAAGAAGGCCGCCGCATAGGGCGCGACCTCATGCACCGGCATATCATCTTCCGCGAGTTCTTCCAGCATGTGCTCCAGTTCGACGAAGCGCAGGCCGATGCCATAGCAGGCGAAGTGGGCAGTTCCATGCCGCGCCATGTGGTGCGCCGCTGCGGCCGCTTCGTGCTCTACATGCAGAAGAGGAAGGAGCACTGGCAGGACTGGCAGGCCGAATACGAAAAAGAGCGCGACGCGCTCATCGCTGGACTGGCAGGCGATCTTGCACGGAATGCCTCCCTTTCTCCTGAGGAGGCTGAGGAGCTGTCAAAGAAATACCGATAGGCCGACAAGGGGTCTGCCGGGCCTTCCCGCCCTTGACAGCAGGCCCCGCATCCTCTAGAAACAAAGGCGCGGGCGGTTAGCTCAGTTGGTAGAGTATCGGTCTTACACACCGACTGTCGGGGGTTCGAGTCCCTCACCGCCCACCACCCCGAAATATGGAGATCCCCAAAGTCCGCTGCTTTGGGGATTTTTCTTTCCCCCTCTCCGTACTGCCTATGAAAAAGCCGTTCCGCCTCCATCTCTTTCTCCTGTTCAGCCTCGCCCTTATCAGCCTTTCCGGCTGTGCCGGAGTGAAGGTCTCCACGCTCGATACCGAGCAGTACATGGAACTGCGCCGCGGCGACGTACTCACCCGAGGCGAGCTGAGCTCCTATACCGGCTCCGCCCTTCAGGTGCTTGGCCTCGACCGCGAGACCTGTGAAGACGACGGCGAGACCTGCCGCGCCGCTCTTTACGCCACGGACGGCATGAGTCAGGAACGCCGCCTTTCCTCCCTTTCGGAAATGTGGCTTTACGAAGCCATGCTCCGCGAAAAGCAGAAGGCAGGAACAGCCGCCATAAGTGCCGCCTATCTCGAAGCCGCCCGCTTCGCCTACGCCTACCTCTTCCACTCGGAACGCCCCATGTCCATGCGCACGCTGGAAGAACGCCCTACACAGGTACGCGACTACTATAACTTTTCCATACAGCAGGCCCTGAGCAGGATATTCGAGGAACGCCTCTCCGCCGCCCAGCCCGACAGAAAGAAAAGTTCCATAGGCATAAGCAGATGGAAGCTTCATGTGAAAGTGAACGGCGCGGATGGCAGCCGCCTCGGCATACTCCCCGAAGCCATTCTTCCCGCATCCGAACTGAACTTCGAAGGCCTGCGCAACCAGTACCGCCGCGACGGCCTTGGCGCCGAAATGGTGGCTGTTCTGCCCGACGCCCCGAAGAAAGGAGCCGTGTGGAGCGAAATGCGCTACCCCGCCCTCACCGCCGTCATAGAATTCCCCGGCAACTCCCTGGACGAGGTGCTCCACTGCCAGGAAGCCGAACTCCGCATCTACGACCCCTTCAATACCGAGCGCATAAGCATTGGCGGAAGCCATATACCGCTGGCGGGCAACTTCACTTCCGGCTACGGGCTCTGGCTTGCCCGGTCGGACTTCGCCACGCAGTCTCTCGGCACGCTGTTCGGCCTGGAAATGCTCCTTGGCGGCGGGGATATGCTCGAAGCCCCGCACGTCTATCTCATGCAGCCGTACCAGCCGCAGAAGAAGACTGTCATCATGATACACGGCCTTGCCAGCAGCCCCGAAGCATGGATCAACGTGGCCAACGAAATAATGGGAGACGAAACGCTTTCCCGCGAATATCAGATATGGCAGGTCTACTACCCCACGAGCTTCCCCATAGCACTGAACAACGCAGCCATACGCAAGGCTGTGGCCCAGACCATCCACACCCTCGACCCTGAAGGCAGAAATCCCGCCTCAACGGACATACTGCTCATAGGCCACAGCATGGGCGGCATACTCTCGCGGCTCATGGTTTCCTCCTCCGGCAACGCCCTGTGGGATGCCATGCTGGAAAAGCGCGAGCTCGGCACGGACGTGCAGGCCAAGGTGCGCGAACAGATGCACGACTATATGTTCTTCGAGCCCCTTCCCCAGATAGGGCGCGCGATCTTCATAGCCGCTCCGCATCGCGGGACTCCCTTCGCAGACATGAGCATAGCCCGCTTCATCGCAGGGCTGGTAACTCTCCCGGTGAAGGTGGTGAACGGCATCATCGAGCCTGCCGTGTCCCTCATCGCTCCTGAACTCAAGGGGAAGAAACAGCCCATCAACGGCATCGCCAACCTGAGCGCGAAGGACGACTTCATCGTCAGCTCGGCAAAGCTCCCCATATCCCCCGCAGTGCCGTACCATTCCATCATAGGCAACGATACGCCTGACGTTCCGCTTGCAGAGTCCAGCGACAGCATCGTGCCCTATTCCAGCTCTCACCTCGACGGCGCAGTCTCGGAAAAAGTCATCCCTTCAGGCCACAGCGTTCAGGAAAGCCCTGAGGCCATACTGGAAATACGCCGCATCATGCACGAACACCTTGCAGGAAAATAACTCAGCCTGCCGCACATACAGCAGAAGCCCGACGCTTCCGAACTTACGGAGGCATCGGGCTTCTGATCTATGGGCCGGGGAACGCCGCTGCGCCCGCATCAATGGAGGGCGCAGGGGTCGAGGGCTTTGTCGAGTGTGGCGGTGTGGTCGCCAAGCTGACCGCCGGTAAAGGTGTAGCGACGCAGAGTCCACGCTTCAAGGTCTATGTAGTCGAGCTTGCCCCAGGCCTTCTCGCAGAAGAAGGGCTTGAGAGCTTCCACGATATCCTCATCCGGAAAAGCATCTCCTTCATAGCCGATGGAAAGCAGGTCGCCCTTCAGCTCTGCGGCATCTTCCTCGATGAACCAGTCCCGAAGCACAGCCTGCACAGCCTCCAGCGTTTCGGAAGTAGCCGGGCTGAAACCTCCGTAGGCTTTGATGATGACAGGACGCATTCAGCGCAGATTCCCCATGATGAAATCGGCCGCATTTCCAGCCGCCTTGGCCAGCGCGCCGGAAAGAGCCTCTTCTCCCAGCTTGATGCCGGGAATGCCGGGCTGTTCCAGCTGCGAGGATGAGGTGCTGGAAACCAGATGCTGAGTGCTGTCATGGAGCTGCACCTGCAGGCGGATGGAGGCCAGACGGGAGGTGAAGGTCTTCTCCGAGAGCTGGACGTTCTCCACGGCGCCGGCAACGATGTACTGGGGCTTGTTCAGCTGGGCCTGAGCCATGGAAAAGGCCACGGAAACCTGTGCGCCGCGGGCGATCAGCTCATCGGCAAGGGCCTGAGTCACCCAGCCGGGCACACTGGAGCTGGTCTTGAAGGGGGTGCCGTCCTTGCGCACGCCGAGGTCAGCGGAGGTGCGCTTGTCTTCGAACTGCACCACGACGATGCGGGGAGCAGTGGCCGAAGGCACTGCCTTGGGAGCTTCATTGCCATACAGCAGGCGCACGTCATCGGTATGGCCCTTTTTAACGCAGCCTGCAGCAGCCAGCACGGCAAAAAGCATCACGATGAAGGCAAAAAAAGAAAAACGATTTTTTTTCATAGTTCAACTCCTGAAAAGATGGCTCACGCTATCCCTTTTGAGGCGCTGGCGCAAGCAGAGAGGAAGGCTCAGCGAGGCTTCCTGTCCGGATGCCTGTCCTTGCGGGCATCGGGCTTCCTGTCCGGGCGGCGGTCGTCAGGCCGGACCCCTTTCTTCTGCTGCACATCCTTCTTATGCGCATGAGGGGGCTCCATCCTATGGGGAGCTTCCTTATGATGAGGCGGCTTCGGCTTATCCCAGCCCTTCTTATGATGGACGGGCTTTTCGTAGCGATGGCCGGGGTGGCGATCGTGGTGATGATGGACCGCACAGCCCGAAAGAACGAGTGCGGAACAGAGGACGACGGCAAGGGCGATGATGCGCACAGGAACCTCCTTTTTCTGCCGGTGTTCTGGGTACGGGGAAGCAGCTATGCCCTGCGGAACGTAGCCGTGGCGCGCAGGCCGCCTTCGGGGCGGTTTTCCAGCACGACGTCGCCGTCATGCATGCGCGCCATGCTTCTGGCTATGGACAGCCCGAGTCCAGTGCCGCCGGTACTGCGGCTTCTGGAACGCTCCACGCGGTAGAAGGGCTCGAAGACCTTTTCCAGATCGGCCTCCGGAATGCCGGGGCCGCAGTCGGAAATGGTCACGGCCAGCATGGGTCCGCGCTCCTCCACGCCAACGACCACGCTGCCGCCATAGCGCAGCGCGTTATCCATAAGATTGGCAAGGCAGCGCTTCATGCTCAAAGGCCGGGCAGCGAGCGGCGCTATGCCGAACAGGACTTCAGGGTCCTGCAGACGCTCTTCAAGCTGTATGGACTGCCCCATATCCTGCCTGTCTTCCACGAGGCTCTCGATAAGCGAGGCCACATCCACCATGGACACGGCTTCGCTCTTGCTTCGGGCTATGTCGATGGTGGTATCCATGATCTGCTGGAGTTCGCCTATGTCCTTCTGCAGAGGGCCGCGCTGGCTCTCGTCCAATGCCTCCACGCGCAGGCGCATGCGGGTGAGCGGCGTACGCAGGTCGTGGGAAACGGCGGCCAGCATGCGCTCACGCTCGTCGAGGAACTCGCGTATGCTCTTCTGCATGCGGTTGAAGGCCTGAGCCGCCTCCCGCACTTCCGTGGGGCCGGTCTCCGGAAGTTCCGGAGTGCCGGGCACGTCGCGCCCGAACTGTTCTGCTGCACGGGCCAGCCTGCGCAAGGGCTTCACGCAGAGAGCGAAGGCCAGCAGGCTGACGATGACGAAAAAGGCTTCGATAGCGAGTATGCTGGTGAAGGGAAAGGCCGGCATTGGAGGGTAGCCGGGGGAAGAGTCTTCTATGACCACCCATGTTCCGTCGCGCAGGGGGATGACAGCCGTGGCCTGATAGACCGAAGGGCCAAGGCTGCGCTTAGGCCGGGTGACGAAATACTGCACCACGGACTTCCAGAAGGCCTCCATGGGGCTGGGCAGATTGAGATGGCTCACAGCCAGAGAAGCTATGCGCTTCACCCCCATCTGGGAACGTTCGCCAAGCTTGTGGCCGAGCTGGGGAGTATTGTCATAGACTTGCGTGAGAGAGCGGTTGAGCATGAACTCCATGAGCTCGGAAACCTCTTTCAGCTCTTCATTCTGGACCACGACAAGAGGACGGATAGAGGAAAAATGCACTACGAAACCGCGGCTGTTGAGCTGTTCTCGCAGGGCGAAGCGCGTTGCCGGGGCAGAGGCATCCAGAAGCAGAGCCGTTTCGGCCATGCGGCGAGTGCGGTCGGCCATGAGAGCGCGCATGAAGTAGAAGTGACGCGACTCTCCGGCATAGATGGAAGTGAGGAAGAGCAGGACGAAAAAGCTGGCCGAGAAGATGAGGATGAGCCTCGCCAGAAGGGAATCGGGAGAAAAGCGCGAAATAGTGCGGCGCAGGCGGCACATCATGCCGCGCCCGGAACGGGTCAGCTGTTCGGCCGTGCGGGAGGACATGGTCTATTCCGCAGTGATGGCGCTGGTGAACACATAGCCGTCACCGCGCACTGTCTTGATGAGCTTGTTCTCACGGCCCTTGTCGCCGTCGCCGGTATCGCGCAGGCGGGCTCTCAGGCGGCAGACCTGAACATCCAGACTGCGGTCGAAGGGGCTGCGGTCGGTCTCCTGCCCCTGCAGTTCGTCCTGGATGAAGTCGCGGCTGAGCACCTTCTGAGGATGCTCAAGGAAAATGGTGAGCAGGCGGTATTCGGCCCCGCTCAGGTTCACTACCATGCCGCCAGGAGCGATGAGGTGGCGGGCGGAAAGGTCGAGAGTCCAGCCGCTGAAATGATAGGCCTTTTCCGGGCGGCCGGAAGGCGTGCCGGATTCGGAGGGAGCATCGGCCCCTCGGCCGGAACGGCGAAGCACGGCACGGATGCGGGCAAGGAGCTCGCGGGGCTGGAAGGGCTTGACCACATAGTCGTCCGCACCGAGCTCGAGCCCCACCACCCGGTCTGCGGTATCGCCGAGAGCGGTGAGGAAAATGACTGGAGTGGCACTGTCCATGGAACGGAGGCGGCGGCAGAGAGAAAGGCCGTCTTCGCCGGGCATCATGATATCGAGCACGATGAGGTCAGGCTTCTCTTCCTCGATGCAGGCGAACATGGCGTCACCGCCGTCAGCGGAGCGGACCTGAAAACCGTGCTGGCGCAGGTAGTCCGCCATGAGATCGCGTATATCCTGATCGTCGTCCACAACAAGGAGCGACAGCGTGGCCTTCTGGGCAGAGGCGAGATCAGTATCGGGCATAGGGCACTCCTTTGAGTCTTATGGACGCACTATAACCCGGCGGACAGCCGAACGCATCAATTTTCCTGTTACAATTTCTTGCAGTTCTGCAAGAACTCTCACCAGCTGCGGAGCCTGGCTTCCACTTCGTCGATGATATAGCCGGGGGTGGAAGCTCCCGCAGTGAGCCCCACGGTATCCACATCCACGAAGAAGGCTCTGTCCAGCTCATCGGCAGTCTCCACCAGAACGGTGGGCACGCCGCGCATCCTGGCCAGTTCGGCAAGGCGGCGGGTATTGCCGCTGGTCTTGCCGCCTACCACCACCATGGCCTGCACTCGGCCTGCCAGCTCGCCGGCTTCTTCCTGCCGCTGGCGTGTGGCATCGCAGATGGTGTCGAGAACGGTGAGGGAATCGCCGAAGCGGGCGGAAAGGTCGGCGCGCATCCCGTCAAAAATGATCCTGTCCTGCGTGGTCTGGGCGGCCAGCACCACGGCCCGCCCTTCGAAGGACACTTCTTCCAGCAGGGCGGCCAGCTCTTCCGGCGAAGAAAAGATATGGCTCGGACCGGCGGCGTAGGAAATGAGGCCGCGCACTTCGGGGTGATCGGCCTCGCCGTAGAGCAGAAGCTCGCGCCCGGGAGCCGTGGCTTCGGCAATGGCGAGCTGGGCCTTCTTCACGCGGGGGCAGGTGGCGTCTTCCACACGGGAACAGCGGCCGCGAAGCTCCTCTTCCATGCTCCGGGTAACGCCGTGGGCACGGATAAGCACGGCCATGTCGGCCTCCGCCTCGGAAGCGGAGCCAAGGCGGCGCACGCCCTTCCGGGCATAATCTTCCAGCACCTGAGGATTATGGATGATCTCGCCCAGAGTGGCCACCTGCTCGCCTTCGCGGGCGGCGACCATGCTGTCGAGCTTGCGCAGGGCGAGTGCGACGCCCATGCAGAATCCGGCGCGGCTGGCGCGTATGACGTTCATCATTGGCGGGGCTCCCTGGGTTTGCGGGGATGCAGCTTGCGAAGAAGCGGATAGAGGACAGTCCAATAGTAATGACGCTGGAAGAAGTAGGACAGCAGCAGCCACGAGACCACGAACAGCGTGCCGCCCACGGCCAGCACGAGGAACTGCTGGACCAGAGGAGAGAAGCCGGAAAGAAGGCGGAAGCCGTCATGCATCACGGCGAGCATGATGCCGCATCCGGGCATGGAAAGAAGAACGCTGCGCCATGCCGTTATCCACACGCCTTCGAATGCGCCCGTAGCCCAGCGGCGGCAGGCTATATAAAGCAGGGCTATCGCATACAGGGCTATGGACGCCGTAGTCACCAGAGCCACAGCCTTCGCTCCCATGACAGGTACGAGCAGGACATAGCCCGGCACCGCGAGGAGCGTGGCCGCAGTGCCTACGACGGCAGGGGTCACGGTATCCTGCATGGCGTAGAAGGCGCGGCCCGTCACCTGCTGGAGAAGCCAGAAAGGAACGGCAAGGAGCATGATCTGCAGGAGCGGAGCCGCCCCGGAGGTGTGGGAGGTCGAAAAGGAGCCGCCTTCGAAAATGAAGCCCAGAACAGGGCCGGAGGCAGTTATCATCCATGCGGCCACGGGAACGGCGATCATCATGCTGTTCTTCATGGTGCGGTTCAGCGTGGAACGGAAATGCTCCATATCGCCCTTGGCAGCCAGAGCCGCGAGGAAGGGGAAGGAAGCCACGCCTGCGGCCTGCGCCACCACACCCACCGGCACCATCATGATGCGCCGCGCGTAGTTGAGCAGGCTCACGGCGCCATCGCCGGCCATACTGCCGAAGATGCGCACGAACTGCTCGTCCAGCACCACCACGGACTGACCGAGCATCAGCGGCAGGGCCATGAGCAGGAACTTCTTCATGAGAGGATGGGAAAGGCCGGGCAGGAAGCTGAAGCCCCCGGCCTTCACCGTGGCAAGGGGCAGGAGGAACGCGCCTGCGGCCGCACCGGCCAGCACGCCCCAGCAGAAGCCTTCCATGCCGTTCACGAGTCCGAGCCACGGCAGGCCCACGCCGAAAAGAAGTATGCCGCCGTTATAGATGAGCGGCATGAGCGCGGGCACGAAGAACTGGTGGCGTATGTAGAGGATAGCGGAAAGGCAGGCACCGGGCAGGAAGAAGACCTGAGCCGGGAGCACGATGCGGAGGAACTCCGTGAGGCGGGCGCACTGGGCGGCGTCAAAGCCCGGAGCTACCAGGGGCGCAAGCACGGGAGCGGCTATCCATGCCAGGGCCGTGAGAATGCCTATGGCCAGTGTGGCCCAGCAGAACACCGTGCCGAAGAAACGCCAGCCGTCTTCCTCGCTTTCCTCGAAACGGCGGGAAAGCAGGGGGATAAGCGTGATGGACACATAGCCGCCGGCCAGCAGATAGTTCAGGAAGTCCGGCACCACGAAAGCCGCAAAATAGATGTCCGCCTCGCCGCCCGCGCCGAACTGCCACGAGATGATCTTGTCGCGGAAGAGGCCCATGAAGCGGGAAACAAGCACGCTGAACGCCATGATAAGGGCCGCGGCCCCCATTTTCTGCCGGGAAGTAAGAGCCATGGTCACACCGGAAGAGCACAGAGGCTCTGGTTTCGGGAAACAGAAAGGATGCGGACGCTTTCGGGCACGATGACCACATAGTCGCGCCGCAGGGGCTTGTCGATATCGGTCAGGCGGACATAGGGCAGGCTGTAGAGAGCCCCTGCCTCAAGGCTGCAGTCAAGAAAGTGCAGGCCTTCGGTGTCCATATAATGGCCAACGGTCCAGTGATCCACATAGGGCCGCTCATGAGGGGGAGCAAAGCGCAGGAAGCGGAAGATGGACACGCGCGGCAGAGAGGGTTCGGCGCAGGAGCGCAGGCCTTCCCACACGGTCTGGTATGGCGTGCCGGGAACGAAAGGAGCCTCGACGCAGAGCTTGGGGAAGTCGTTCTCCCGTATGTCCTCTATCATGCGGTCCACCAGAGCCACATAGTCGGTGCGATGCTCCAGTATTTTCTGAAAATTCTCAAGGTCGCGAGCCTGTTCCATCATGGCGCGGTTGAATATCTTGCGAGCATGGAGCGGAGAAAGGCCGAAGAGCACCTGCACGGCGTTGAGAACCGCATACATGGCGCAGAAGTTGTCTATCTTACCTTGATACAGTGCGTGCATGAACTCTCCAGAGCGTGCTCCTCGCCAGCGTTCCGACCAGAACTGGCCGCATTGAGGCAGGCGCACAGCCTCTCCTACGGGATAGCCTGCCCACCTTATCCCGTCAAGAAGCTGGACATGGGGCGGCACCCCGTGTATAGTGATGAAAGAAAACTATATTACAATAACTTGATATAAAGATACGGCTGCGGCGGAACGCTGAGCATTCCAGCCGCAAGCGGCTTTGTGTCGAGTTTTTTCTGATGAACCTCAAGGAGATACCATGATCCCCTCCAAAGGCAGATACCTCTTCACTTCTGAATCCGTGACCGAAGGCCATCCTGACAAGGTCGCCGACCAGATCTCCGACGCCGTGCTCGACGCCCTGCTCGAGCAGGACCCCAACTCCCACGTCGCCTGCGAAACCCTCGTGACCACCGGCATGGCCGTCATCGCTGGCGAGATCTCCACCAAGGGCTACGCCGACCTTCCCGCCATCGTCCGCAAGACCATCAAGAACATCGGCTACACCGGCACTGAAATGGGCTTCGACGCCCAGACCTGCGCCGTGCTCTCCACCATCGACAAGCAATCCCCCGACATCGCCCAGGGCGTTCTCCGCGAAAACCCCGAGGATCAGGGCGCCGGCGACCAGGGCATGATGTTCGGCTTCGCCTCCAACGAAACTGCCACCCTGATGCCCGCCCCCATCTACTGGGCCCATCAGCTTTCCCTGCAGCTTTCCCGCGTGCGCAAGGACGGCATCGTGGACTTCTTCCGCCCCGACGGAAAGACCCAGGTGTCCTTCGAGTATGTGGACGGCAAGCCCGTGCGCGTCAACAACGTGGTCGTCTCCACCCAGCATTCTCCCAAGGCTTCCCAGGAAGACATCATCGAAGCCGTGAAGAAGGAAGTCATCCGCCCCATCCTCGAGCCCACCGGCTTATTCGATGAGAAGGACTGCGAGATCTTCATCAACACCACCGGACGTTTCGTCATCGGCGGCCCCATG